>JAFYOG010000188.1 GCA_017560285.1 Clostridia bacterium | reverse complement strand
CATATCCTTTGCCCACTGAACGTCATCGGTGGTTAAGCCGTCGCAAGCGTTCATAAACGCGGTGTTGTTGCTGTTTTGAACATAGGTCCAAGGCCAAACGGTGATACCGCGGTCGGTTGCGGCTTGCTCGAAATGAACGGTGAATATGCCTGCGCCGGGGTTGATAGTGCTAAGGTTCTTTTGTGCATCGGTTAGCGGGCGCATAAGGCTTTCTACTGCTTCGGCATAGGTCTTTGCAGTGTAGTTATAGGATGCAAGACAGCCTGTAGACATACCGGGCATGCTTTCGTGTGTTTGGGTAAGAAGCTTTGTAGAGAAGGAAATAACGTCTACGCGGTCTTCCATATCGTATTCCTTAATAATTGCCGCGGTTCTGATAACGTTTTGCACGTTACTGCCTTTAAATTCTACGAATATGCGGCAATCCTTATCCTTAAACTCCTCTAAAACCTCTTTAAGGGTGGGAACGGTTTCTTCGGTAAGGTTGCCTGCTTTATCCTTAAGCTTGTATTTTTTAATCTCGGACAATCTCATTTGTCCTACGGTTTTGTTGCCCGTATAATCGGTGGTGCGGTTTAGGGTGCCATCGTGAAGGATAATAATTTCGTTATCGGCAGTGATTTCTACGTCGATTTCGAAAATATCCGCGCCGTTTTCATAGGCTGTTATAAAGCCGAGCAAGGAGTTTTCGGGCGCTTGGGTGGGGTTACCGCGGTGGCCGATAAGAACGGGGGTGCGGGTCATGGTGTTTTCGGCAAAGTTTTCGTTAATAATCTTGGTTACAAGGTTAGCATCGGCAGAAATAATGCCGTTTGCGCCGGAGGTGATAGCTTTTGCGGCTTGGATGGTGAATTCGTCGGTATTGGGTGTTGCGTCGATTTCTACCCATACTGCAACGGCAAGCACCTGAAGCTCGGCAACAGCCTGCTTGGTTGCGTTTGCCGCTTTTACAATGCAAAAGCTTGCGGGGGCAGAACGCACGGAAACGCGGATTTCGTGAGCTTCCTTAGAGGTAAGCTCTTTTTTGTTAAGGTCAACTATAAGACCTGCGCGGATAAAGAGGTTATCGGTTCTGATTTTATTTAAAAGTGCGGGGTCGGAAGAAGCTACGGTAATATCTCTTATATTTGTAGATTTTGCCGCGGCAAGAAAATCCTTTGCCTGAGCTTCGGTGTTGATTTTGATTGTAGGAACGGTTTTTGCGGTTTTGCAAGCCTTTAATACTTCCGCGAAATCGGTGATATCGTCGGCGTTAATATAGGCTACGCTTGCTTTGGCGGTTTTAATATCTTCTAAAAGGTTTGCGCCGCCGATTTTTTGAACGTTGGCTATGGGGTTAATTAGGTTGTTTTCGGTATGGGGATTTTCGAACAATATGCTTGCGGCAGATGCCGAAATTGCGCCGAAAACCGTTAGTAGCATTAACGATGCAAGAAAAATCGAGATTAGCTTTTTCATAATCTGTGCTCCTTAATTTTGTTTTCTTACCATTTTGTATTCGTCGTATAATCGATAATATTTACAACCGCCGTTTTTGGAAGAAAGAAAATCTACCATTTCGTCCTCGTCTAAAAGGGCATCGCAAATAAGGTCGCCCGTTTCCTCGTCGGTACGGGCAAATTCGCAGGTTTCGCAAAGGATATCAGTATTCATAATCCACGCAGGAACGGCTTTCGCGCACGGGCTTCATAAATTCCCCAACTGCCTTATGCAAGGGATGCACGATGTATTCCTGCAAATCCTCCCAACTGTTAAAATCCGAAATAAGGATAAGGTCGTAATTGGTGGCATCGGCGTTAACGCTGTTTAGCTTAACCTCTGAAGAAAGCAGGGTGGGAACCTTGCCCTGAAGGTTAATTAGCATATCTGCGGCGATTTGTGCGTTTTCTTTTTTGGTTCTGCCCTGGGCGGATTCCAAAAATTTGAACATAACTATGTGTTTTACCATTTTACGTTCTCCTATTATATATCTTTATAATTAGATAATACTCTATTTTAACAGCAATGTCAATAAACCCCTTTTATTTTTGAAAATTATATGTTATATTAAAGATATAGACACTCTTTTTTCGGAGGGATATTATGATATACAAGGATTTTTTAGGCAAAAAATTATCGGCTTTGGGTATGGGCTGTATGCGGTTGCCCTGCTCTGCCGACGGCAAAATTGACGAAGCGGCCACCGCAGAAATGGTGGAATATGCCATAAACAAGGGTGTTAACTATTTCGACACCGCTTGGGGTTATCACGACGGCGAATCCGAAAACGTTATGGGCAGGGTTTTATCTAAATATCCCCGCGAAAGCTTTTATTTGGCAGATAAGTTCCCCGGATATGCATCGGCAAACTGGGGCAAGGCAGAAGAAATTTTCGAACAGCAGCTTAAAAAATGCAAGGTGGAATATTTTGATTTTTATATGTTCCACAACCTTTGCGATATGAACGTAGACGCTTATTTGGATGATGCCAAATACGGCGACAAGACCTATTTGCTAAAGCAAAAGCAGAACGGCAGAATTAAGCATTTGGGCTTTTCTGCCCACGGCGATTTGAACATTATGCGCCGCTTTTTGGAAGCCTACGGCGATATTATGGAATTTTGCCAAATTCAACTTAACTGGTTGGATTGGGATTTTCAGAACGCAAAGGCGAAGGTAGCATTGCTTAACGAATATAACGTTCCCGTTTGGGTTATGGAGCCGTTGCGCGGCGGCAAGTTGGTTGACATAAATACAGATTATGTTAACCGTTTGAACGAACTGCGCCCCGAAGTTTCTTTGCCTGAATGGGCGTTTAGATTTATTCAAACCGTGCCTGAGGTTAAGGTTACGTTATCGGGTATGTCTAACTTTAAACAGATTAAAGAGAACATAGAAACCTTTAGCGAGGAAAAGCCCTTAACACAGCAGGAATGGGGTGCTTTGTTGGCTATCGGTGCTGAAATGACGGGCAAAAAGACACTTCCCTGCACCGCCTGCCGTTATTGCACTACATATTGCCCTATGGAATTGGATATTCCCAAGCTGATAGAGCTTTATAACGAGCATCGTTATTCCGACGGCGGGTTTATTGCTCCTATGGCGCTTTCGGCACTGCCCGAGGACAAAAAGCCCTCTGCCTGCATTGGCTGCAAAGCCTGCGAGGAGGTTTGCCCTCAGTTGATAAAAATTTCGGAAATGATGCAGGATTTCGTTGCTCATTTAGGTTAATTTATTACAACGCACGGCGGATAAAACCGCCGTGTTTTTTGTTATATTTTTTTAAAATATGCATAAAATTAACCGAGGTGATTTTTATGAAAACAGATTGGAAAAAGCTGTTAATTGCCGTTGCCATTCCCCTTGCGGTGGGCGGGCTGGCGGCATATATTACAAGGGGCGGATTTTCTGCTTTCGAAACAATAAAAAAGCCCTTCCTCTCGCCGCCCGCGTGGCTGTTCCCCGTTGCGTGGACGTTGCTTTATACGCTTATGGGCATTGCATCCTACCGTATTTACTGTCAGGTTACCACCTACGAAAAGCGAAAAAATGCGTTGACGATATATTTTATACAGCTGTTTTTTAACTTTGTGTGGCCGATAATATTCTTTAATATAGAGGAATATTTATTCGCGTTTATTTGGATATTGGCGCTTTGGGCATTAATCTTTCTATGCCTGCAACGGTTTAAAGAGATCGATAAAATTGCAGGGTGGCTTTTGATCCCCTATTTAGCGTGGGTTGCCTTTGCCGCATATTTAAATTTGGGTATATTTATTTTGAATTAAAAGAGGTTTTTGAAAAAAACTGTTGCAAAAATTTCTTTGTCGTGTTACAATAGGTCTCGCGGTTGCGAATAACCGCGGGATTTTTGTTAAATTTATGCAGAGGTATCGAAGTGGGAACGAATCCGAGCGCCGTCGGGGACGGATGCAGCGAGGATGAGTTCGTGCCGCGGTCGAAATTTTGCGTAGCGCTCAGCAAGCCAAAAATTTCGGGCACCGCAAACCGGACATAACGGGGCGTAGACCCGT
>JAFYOG010000187.1 GCA_017560285.1 Clostridia bacterium | reverse complement strand
TATTGCAAATACAGAAAATAATAAAGTAAAAATTAGAGTAAACAGCGTTATCTTTTTCATTATGAATCTCCGAAAACAATTATAATTCACTATTACATATTATATAGTTTTACTTATATAAAGTCAAGCGTTTAGCAGGTGATGTATGTTTCTAAAATGTAAAAAAGAGCCATATAGGCTCTTTTTAATGTGTATCGTCTTCAAATTTGGGTTTTACTTTATAATAATCAAGTATAGGCAATAATACCAATGCGGTAAGACCTGCAGTAAAACCGCCGTTGTACAGCACAAAGCCGCCGTGCATTTCCGATGTAGAGGTGCAAATAATCGCGCTTAAAAATCCCGCTAACGTACCAACCTTCCAACCGTATTTTCCGCTGAATGCGCAAAGACCTGTAGAGAACGCCAAACCGTTAATATATCCCTGATTAGACAAAGACCACGGAACTCTTATGTCCATTACCCCGCATATACCGCATACAACCGCAAATAACAGCCCGTATCCTAAAACTATGGGGAATATGGTTCTGGGCTGCTGCCCATCGGCAGAAAACGTCAGCGCGGCAAATACAACGCCTAAAGTGGGGCCTGTAAATCCTACGCCTTGAGGCAGGAACCCAAAAATTTCGGGAAGTACAAAAACGGTATTAAGGTAAGCTAATATGCAAAAACCGTATACACCGAAGTTAATTAAACATACCGACATTCCGAACTTATCTAAGAAATCTACACCGTAGCTTACGCTTTTTAACAGCTCTTTATATCCGCGGAAGCTGTTTCGGTTGTAGATAAAGCCCATTATGATAGCCATCGTAAACAGAATGATTAAGTATATGTTTACAAAACCTCTGTACCCATATTTCAAAGCATAATATTCGGGGTTAACTATATCAACAACTTCGGGTGCATTTATACCTAAGGATTTATACATAAAGGAATAAATAAATATACCCAAAATACCTATTGCTAACCCTGCTTTATACATGTTAAACCCGCGGTGCATTGCGGTTGTGCCGGGTAGTAATGCAGGAACAACAAACCCCGCCGCAATACCAAATAATAAAGCAAAAATCACACCCAAAACGGTAATTTGCGGGTTGGTTGCATCAAAGGTGTCGGTAATTGTATATCTAAACGCAAAGTCGCTTATAAAAGGACCGAGCGCAGTTGAAAACAAAGCGATGTGAAGATTTTCTCTAAAAGATTTCTTAAGTATTTTGCAAAATAACAGAACCCCTAAAATAGTAGGCCACATATTTACAAAATTAAGACCGTAAAAACAGTGAGCAACAACAAGCATATATCCCGCAAAGGTTGTGGCTTTTGCTTGTGCGCGGCTTAACAACATAATCATATTTGATGCCAAACCGCATATTGCCGCATTAAAAAACGTACTTCCTAATCCGCCAAGAGCAAAATAATCGGTAACAAGCTTAGAAGGCGACGTTAATATTCTGTATAGATTAGCCCAAAAATCGGTTTCGGCGGCATACCAAACACCCAACGGTGCGGCTATAAAGAAAGATAGCGTAATAAGCAAAGTAAAAATATTTATAAGCTTATGCGCGTTTTTTCCGTGATGAACCTCCGCGTCGAAAGCCGATATATGTTTGGGGTTGTAATGCAAAAAATTCATAACCTATTCCCTATTATTACAGTTTACGACATATAATAACATATTATACAATCTTTCGCAATGTGATATTTGCAGATAAATTAACAACTTTTTATAAGTTTGTTAGTGCAAATATAATATTTTGTTCTATCGGTCTTGGTTATAAGAAGATCTGCACACCGAGCGCTTTCCGCAACAAGGGCATTTGCACAGAAACTCAATATATTCAGGCGAATGCGTTTTGAAGCTGATGACACGTTTCTTAACATAAAATACCGATTCGCATTTAGGACAATATGCCCAAAACTTATTCGGCAAAGTAAAATAAAACAAAAGTATAAACGGCAACGAAATTAAAAGGTTTATTATTAAAGCAACCTGCCATGGAATTTCATAGCGTTTGTCACCAAAATGAATTTCGCAACCGCTTAACAACATTATATTACATAACAATGTTAAATATAATATGAATTTTTTCATCATTAATTACACCTTAAATTTCATAATAATTAAGCCAAAATCCTGTTATTTCAGTACCATCCATTACATATTTAATGACTAAGCCTAATTTTTCATATCTTAAATAGCTATAATAAATGTTATTGATTTTTTCATCTTGTTTTATGGTATCAATCAAAATGAATTTTCCAATCGGCCGCAAGGTTTCTTCAATAATACAAGTTAAATCATCTTTGGGTGTAGCTTCGCTTAGTTTATCAGAAAATCGATTATGAATTTCCTCGTATTTACCGTCTATAAAACTTTTTGTTAGATTAGAGATTAATTCATTATTAATCGAATTACCGTATTTCGAATCTATATTTTTTTCAAAAATGTCACCATTGCTCTTTAGTGTAGATAAAGCTTCGTCTAATAAACGCAGTTTATTAATCATTGAATTAACTTTTGATATGATTTGAGCTTTATGCAATTCAATGGCTTGCTTTAATTCGGAGTCGCCTTTCTGTATTTGCTGTATATCTTTTATTGTTAATCCCAATGTGCGCAGTATAATAATTTTTTTAATAATTTCAATTTGATTTATGCTATACTGTCTGCGATTTGATTGAGATTTCACACCGGAAATAAGACCCTCTTCTTCGTAAAACCGTAGTGTTCTTGAAGTAATGTTTAACATATTACAAACTTCGTTTATATCTATCAATTTCATAATCAACCACTTCCCTTTCGATTTAATTATATCACTTTACGCAACGTCAATGTCAATAGTTTTTTAAAAAATAAAAAAAGACAAGTAATTAAACTTGTCTTTTCTTTTTGCGAAAGAGCAGTAAAAAGGTGTGTAAATGTAGGTAAGAACAGTAAAAAGGTGTGTAGGTCGGTGAGATAAACCACAAATTAGATGATTATTTCGATACATACCACGCTTGTTTTTTATATTCATCCCATTCTATGCTTACATTTTTAAAGGTAAAGCAAACTGTAAAAAATGGATCTTTTGACATTGCATCAATAAAATAAGTATTTGGCTCTTTTTCACCTAAATCAAATATTGTTAGACCGTTTTTCAATTGTTCTAAAAAACGAGCATGTGCATACTCGTCGGTTAAAATAATCTGTGGTTCGGTAGGATGAAACTCGCCGTGTTCGTCTTGTTTCCAGGCTACCCCTGGTTCATAGGACAATAAATTAAACTCCTCAAAGGTAATGTAGGCAAGGTTGATTTCCATATCGGTTACATGTTGGTTTTGCTCTGCGTCTTTATGAATATTTAAGTAAATTGCCTTAACTCTTAAGCATTTGTTGTCAAAGATCTCAAGTGCAAATTCTGCATCATGAAATTCGAAATCAGAGAGTTTATTAACAGAAACGTATTTCATGCAATTGCACTCCTTTGTCAAATGTAATGTTCTTGAAATTATTATACCATAATTTTGTAAATAAATCAAGGCATAGCCTTGTATATCATCCGCAACTTGTTGCGGTATATCATCAACACGGAGTGTTGTATATCATCATTGCGGAAGCGATACAACCTGCGGTTGATGATATACGCCTGCGGCGATGATATACACGCTAAAGCGTGATGATATGCCATCGCTTTCGCAATGGATAAAAAAAGAAGTAACTTTTGGTAGACAAAAGTTACTTCTTTTTTGGCCCGCCCTAAGGGATTCGAACCCCCGACCTACAGAATCGGAATCTGTTGCTCTATCCAGCTGGGCTAAGGGCGGTTTTATTTAATTTTATTGATAATTAAATATATACACCAAAATATAAGAGTAATAACAACAAATATTATCATAAAAATTGCTGTTATGAATCCCGCAGAATTTGTCGCGTTATTTGTGTATGAAACTATAAAATCCCACAACAATATGCCTAATACAGCGGGTACAAGTAATGTAATAACGTCTAACAAAATAAATTTGCGTATGGATTTTTTGTTGTCTTTTCTTAACACCGCTGCGTTAATTAAAAACGGAACTGCATATAGACAAGCTATCGGTAACGCACACAAAACAAGATAGAAAAATGGATTACCGATTTCTATAGCAAAAGATACAACTAAATATATTGTCGTTACAATTACTGCATATATTGCTTTAATAATTAAAGCTTTTTTAGAATATATAACGTTCATTATTTATCGTTTTGGCGGATTGTAGAACGCTTGATCTTACCGCTGATAGTTTTGGGTAGCTCTTCAACGAATTCTACAATTCTGGGGTATTTATAGGGTGCAGTAACCTTTTTAACGTGGTTCTGGATTTCCTTTTTAAGTTCATCGCTTGCAACATATCCCTTTGCAAGAACAATGGTAGCCTTTACTACCTGACCTCTTACAGGGTCGGGTGCGGCTGTAACGGCGCATTCTAATACCGAAGGATGCATCATTAACGCACTCTCTACCTCGAAAGGACCGATACGATAACCTGAACATTTAATTACGTCATCGTTTCTGCCAACAAACCAATAATAGCCCTCGGCGTCGCGCCAAGCGGTATCACCGGTATTGTAGCAATCGTTGGCAAACGCTCTTTCGTTTGCGGCGTCGTCCTCTTGATAGCCTTGGAATAAGCCCGCAGGATAGTGCTTGGAAAGATTACGTACAACAATAGATCCAACTATGCCGTCTTCGCAGCTGTTGCCGTTTTCGTCAACAATATCAATATCAAAATCAGGAGAGGGCTTGCCGGTAGAACCGGGTTTTATCGGAACGCCGTCAAAGTTAGCTAAGATAACGGGTGTTTCGGTTTGTCCAAAGCCTTCTGTTAAGGTAAGGCCTGTTAGCTCTTTAAACTTATAGAAAACTTCGGGGTTAAGAGGTTCGCCTGCTATGCAGCAGTGCTTTATGGACGAGAAATCGTAATGTGCTATATCTTCTTTAATAAGAAATCTAAAAATGGTTGGAGGCGCGCAGAAGGTTGTAAGCTTTATTTCCTGAATAAGCTCTAATGTGTTCTTTGCGCTAAACTTTTCGTTATCATAAGCAACAATAACGGCACCGCAAATCCATTGCCCATAGATTTTGCCCCATGCAAACTTTGCCCAACCGGAATCGGACATTGTAAGATGCAGTTTGCCTTCTTCAACATGCTGCCAATATTTAGCGGTAAGAATATGACCGATAGGATATGCATAATTATGCAAAATCATTTTGGGCATACCTGTAGTACCGGAAGAAAAGTACAGCAACATGGGGTCTTTGGTATCGTTGGGGATACGTTCTAATTCTTCGCTGCAAATGCTGTAAGCTTCTCTTAAATTAATATATCCGTCGGGAATAACATCGCCAACTATTGCAACGTTTTCCAGCGTTTCGCACTGGGGCATTGCTTCTGAAATAGCTTTAATAATTCCATCGTCATCAACGGCAACTATCATTTTTACCTTGGCCGCGTTGCAACGGTAAACAATATCCTTTTGGGTAAGCTGGAAGGTTGCGGGAATGCATACCGCACCTATTTTACACAATGCTAATATACATATCCACGCTTCGGCACGTTGCTTAAGCATAAGCATAACACGACTTCCCTTTTTTATTCCCTTGGAAATAAAAAAGTTAGCCATCTTGTTGGATAGTATGCGCAAATCGTTAAAAGTATACATCTTGCGTATTCCGTCATCGGTACAATACAGCAAGGCAGGCTTATTAATATCTTCGCTTGCCCATCCGTCAACAACGTCATAAGCAAAGTTAAAGCCTTCCGGTATGTTTACTTTATAATTTGTTTTAAAATCTTCGTAGGAATCAAAATCGATCCTCGGTAAAAATTTTTCTAACATATCAATACCTAATTAAATAACGCGAATTGTTTTTATTCTTTGATCGCGAATGGGTTTATCATTAAAGTTCGTGGGCACTTCGGCGATAGAGTCTACTACCTCTATACCTTCTGTAACCTTACCGAAAGCTGCGTATTGACCGTCTAAGAAAGTGCTGTCTGCATGGCAGATGAAAAATTGACTGCCTGCGCTGTCAAAATTCATAGAACGAGCCATAGATATAACGCCGCGCAAATGGGATATATCGTTCTTAACACCGTTAAGTGCAAATTCGCCCTTAATTTGATATCCGGGTCCGCCGGTGCCTATACCGTTAGGGTCGCCGCCTTGTATCATAAAACCCGCGATAACTCGGTGGAAAATCAAACCGTCATAAAACTTTTCGTTTGCGAGCTTTACAAAATTTTCGACAGTTATGGGCGCTTTGTCCTTATATAATTCTAATTTAATGGAATCGTCGTTTTCCATAACGATTTCTATGTTAACAATATTGCTCATAATTTCCTCCGAATCATACTTTTTATATTGAGAAAAAGCCGAACACCGTTACAGTGTTCGGCTTTTTGGTGATCCATCGGAGAATCGAACTCCGGACACCATGATTAAAAGTCATGTGCTCTACCGGCTGAGCTAATGGATCGTATCTGCAACCGCCCAATTAGAATACCACAAGTGTATGGTAAATGTCAATAGATTATTTGAAAAAATATAAACAAATTTAACAATTTTTATATTTGATTTTTGTTTATATTACTATTTAACACATATAACGGCGATTGAGATAAACGTTAATTATAAAACCTAAAATTAGCTATTACTTTTCCTAATATTGTTACGTCTCTGCTAAATATAGGCTTCATTGTTTTGTTTTCGGGCTGAAGTCTGATTCTGTCGCTTTCGTGGTAAAAACGCTTAACGGTGGCTTCGTCTTCGATCATTGCAACAACTATTTCACCGTCGTGTGCGTAGCGTTGGCTTTCAACAACAACGATGTCGCCATCCATTATGCCGGCATCGATCATACTTTCGCCCATAACACGTAATGCAAATAAATTAGCATTATTTTTTGTCATTGTGCTTGGGAAATCAACGTATCCATCATAGTTTTCTATTGCAAGTATTGGCTGACCTGCGGTAACTTTTCCCAAAATCGGAACACGTTTCATATTGTTGCTTTCAATATGAACGTCGCTTTCAATGCTCAATGCTCGGCTTTTGCCGTTCGATTTGCGTATATACCCTTTGGATTCCAATCTTCTGATATATCCATGAACAGAAGATGTGGATTTTATACCTACTGCGGTACAAATATCACGTACAGAAGGTGCATATCCGTCGTGTTTTAGACAATGAGAAATATATTCAAATACTTCTTTTTCTTTTTGAGTAAGCTCTATCATAACTTTAACTCTCCTGCTTATCTAATTCAGAAACGGCAATGGTAAACAATTCTCTGGCACGATCTATTTTTTCTGATAGATATAGATATCCAAAAACACATTCAAGCCCCGTAGCACGACGGTATTCAACCGCTTCGGCACTACGTGAATGGTGTGTGTTTTTAGCGTTACGGCCGTTTTTAAAAAACCAAGTTTCGGCTTCGTTAAAATGGGGCAAGAGAATTGCCGATATTTTGCTTTGCGAAACCGCTGTGATGTATTTTTTTATACGAACGTTTAATTCCGAAACCAGACAATTTCCATCGGAAATAACATATTCCCTCGCTAAGGTTTCGTAAAAAGAATCACCTAAATACGCAAGAACAAGAGAACTGTAATTTCTTTTAATTTCGTCTATGCTCTTTTCCATTTTACACCTTGGGGGGTATCCTCAAGAATAATGCCCTGCTGCTTAAGCTCTTCACGGATCGCATCGGCCTCTGCATAATTCTTTGCTTTTTTAGCTTCTGCACGCTTGGCGATCATTTCTTCAATATACGCAACGTCGCCTGTTTCTTCTTCCTTGCCAAACCCAAGCAGGTCGCACAAAGGAACGTATATATCCATAACCGCATTGATATATTCTTTGGAAGCTCCGCCTGCGATGGTGGTGTTTATATCTCTTGTCATTTCGAAAAGATACCCTATTGCATCAGCAGTGTTAAGATCATCGTCCATTGCATCCATAAAGCTTACTTTTTTAGCATTCATATATTCTATGCTCTTAGATTCGGCATCGGAAAGCTCGCCTGCCGCATTCTTCGCGGCGAAATCGATATTAGAAATGCAATTATTCAATCTTTCTACTGCCGCAAGGGACTGAGAAAGAATTTCGTCATTGTAGTTAATGGGGCTTCTGTAATGAGAAGAAAGCAAGAAAAATCTTACCGCCTTATATCCGTATTTGGCAGATGCATCTCTTACAAGGAAGAAGTTTCCTGCAGATTTACTCATCTTCTTGTTATCAACGTTAATATGACCGTTGTGTAACCAAAATCTTGCTAAAGTGCAGCCGGTAGCACATTCGCTTTGTGCAATTTCATTTTCATGGTGAGGGAAAATCAAATCTACACCGCCGCCGTGGATATCTATATCGGTGCCAAGGTATCTATTTACCATTGCAGAACATTCAATATGCCAACCGGGACGACCTTCACCCCAAGGAGAGGTCCAAGAGATTTCGCCTTCTTCTTTTTTGCCTTTCCATAAAGCAAAGTCAAAGGGGTGCTTCTTTATTTCGTTTACATCAATTCTTGCGCCTGCTTCCAAATCTTCCATGTTGTAATGTGAAAGCTTGCCGTATTCAGAATCGCTTTGAGAATCGAAATATACGTCGTTACCGGAAACGTATGCATGTCCCTTTTCTATAAGGCTTTCTACGATTTCAATAATCTTATCGATATTTTCGGTAGCACGAGGGTGAATAGTTGCGTCGTGTACACCCAATCCTCTTGCATCGGTAAAATATTCATTAATAAATTTTTCTGCTATTGCAGGAACTGTAGTTCCGTTTTCCTTTGCAGCGCGAATAAGCTTATCGTCAACGTCGGTAAAGTTTTGAACAAAGGTAACCTTGTTTCCGATATATTCCAAATAACGTCTTAGCATATCGAACACAACAAAGCAACGCGCATTACCTATGTGGAAATAGTTGTATACCGTCGGTCCGCATACGTACATTTTAACTTCGTTATTACGGATGACGAAATCTTCTTTTTGTCTTGTTAAGGTGTTATATAGTTTCATAGGGGCCTCTGTAATTATTTATTAGTATTTATAAATTTCCAATATGTAGCGATGTAATTAACACCCGATACAATTGTGAAAACAAGCATTGCGATTGTAGAAAGAATTGTTAACCAGCCATAACAGAAGGGTGCAATAACAGGTTCCAGCATAACTGCGGACGTGGCAACGATTTGTGTAACCGTTTTAACCTTACCCAACCAGCTTGCCGCAATAACCGCACCGCTGGATTTAGCTACAACCAAACGCATGGAAGTAACGGCTAATTCTCTGAAGACTACTACGATAGCTGTCCAAAAGAATAGATGCCTGATAATAGAAATATCTATGGTTGTTTCGAAACCAACAAATATATAATCAGAAAAACAGATAGCAAACATCGCGCCTAAAATAAGAAATTTATCTGCTAAAGGGTCCATAAATTTGCCGAAATCGGTAACTAAATTTCTTGAACGCGCCAAATAGCCATCCAAAAAGTCTGTAATGGATGCAATTATAAATAATGCTGCCGAAATTACACGGCTTATTGTAGCAGAATCGAAGACGTCATATACTAAAAAGAAAACAAAAAACGGTATAATAATTATTCTGCCAAGAGTTAATTTATTGGGGAGATTCATAATTATTCCTCCATATCTTATATCAACAAACCTTACCGAACAAATCGTAATCTAAAATTTCGGTAATATTAACGTTTACAAATTCACCCTCGCGAATTCTTTTGGGCGCTGTAAAATAGATTTTTCCGTCTATATCGGGGGCATCTGCATAGGATCTGCCGTAAAAACATTCGGAAACCTGATCATAGCCTTCGCAAATCACCTTAAGCGTCTTGCCTACGAATTTAGCATTAAAATCGTTGTGAATGCGATTTTGATAGCTCATTATAGCCTCGCAACGCTTTTTCTTTGTGTTAGCAGAAACCTGTTTGGGCATATCGTATGCGGGAGTACCTTCCTCGCGGGAGTATTCGAATACACCAAGCCGCTCGAACTTAGTTTCTTTTATAAAATTGCGTAATTCGTTAAACTGCTTTTCGGTTTCGCCGGGGAAGCCGACGATAACAGTGCTCCTGATAACCATATCGGGCACTTCTGCGCGAAGTTTAGCGATTATAGTTTTTATACTTTCGGTTGTATCGCGGCGGTTCATATTCTTTAATATATCGTCATTTATATGCTGTATAGGCATATCGATATACTTAAGAAGTTTATCGTTGTTCTTAAACTCGTTAATTAAACCGTCGGTAATTCTGTCGGGGTAACAGTAAAGGACTCTTATCCATTCTATCCCTTCTATTTCCGAAAGTGCCGAGATCAGACTGTCAAGCGCATAGGTGCCGTACAAGTCTTCGCCGTATCTGGTTGTGTCTTGCGCAACCAAACAAATCTCTTTTATGCCAAAGGAAGCAAGATTTTCTACTTCTTCGATAATGTCGCTCATATTGCGGCTTCTGAATTTACCGCGGATATCGGGTATTACACAGTATGTGCAACGGTTATCACACCCCTCTGCAATTTGTACATATGCAAAATGGTCAGGAGTGGTAATGACTCTTTCGCCGCCCAACGGGGTTTCGTCTACATTTCTGAAACTGCTGTA
>JAFYOG010000186.1 GCA_017560285.1 Clostridia bacterium | reverse complement strand
ACGGCGTTATCGGCGACGTTAACGTAAACGGTAAGATAGATGCCCGTGATTATCTGCTTCTAAAGCGCGCATATTTCGGCACCTATACCTTAACCTGCGGTTTGGAAGTATCCGATATTAACGGCAACGGCAAGATAGATGCAAGAGATTACCTCTTACTTAAGCGTGCTTATTTCGGCACTTATACAATTCAATAAAACAAAAAAACAAGAAGGTTTTGCATTCCGCAAAACCTTCTTTCCTTTTCTTTTCTCTTTTCTCTCTTATCTTTTATCTTCTTACCGAACCTGCCCGTCGCCCGTAACCACATACTTATAGGTTGTCATCTCGGTCAACCCCATAGGTCCGCGGGCGTGCATTTTTTGGGTGGAAATACCAATTTCCGCGCCGAACCCAAATTCCTCGCCGTCGGTAAAGCGGGTGCTTGCGTTAACGTAAACCGCCGCCGCATCGATAGTGTTACAAAATTGCTCTGCCGCAATATCGCAGCCGGTAATAATACATTCGCTGTGGCCCGTGCCGTGGGTGTTTATATGGTCGATAGCCTCTTCCAAGCTGTCAACCACCTTTACCGCAAGGATATAATCGTTATATTCGGTATAAAAATCCTCGTCGGTGGCTAACGCCGCATCTATAATTTTGCAAACCCTTTCGCAACCGCGGATTTCTACGTTTGCAAGGCTTTCTTTAACCTTGGGCAAAAGCTTTTCTGCAATATCCTTGTGAACAAGCAGGCTTTCGGTTGCGTTGCAAACCGATGGGCGGGAGCATTTAGAGTTGTTAAGCACCGATACAGCCATATCTTCGTCGGCGTATTTATCGAAATAAACGTGGCAGTTGCCTGCGCCGGTTTCGATAACGGGAACGGTTGCGTTATCCACCACCGAGCGAATAAGCGATTTACCGCCGCGGGGGATAAGCAGGTCTACGTAGCCCTTCATTTTCATTAATTGGTTTGCGGTCTCGCGGGAGGTATCGGTAACAATCTGCACGCATTCCTTGGGCAAGCCTACGGTTTCCACCGCCTCGCCCAAAACCTTAGCCATTGCAATGTTAGAATTAATAGCCTCTTTACCGCCGCGCAAAACAACTGCGTTGCCACTTTTAAGGCACAATGCCGCCGCATCTGCGGTAACGTTGGGGCGCGCCTCGTAAATTATGGCAATAACGCCAAAGGGAACCCGCTTTTTGGTAATTTTAATACCGTTGGGTCTAACCCAGCTTTCGCTTTTTGCCAAAGGGTCGGGCAGGGCAATAACCTTTTCTACCGATTTTGCAATAGCCTCTATGCGGGCTTCGGTAAGGGTTAACCTATCAAGCATAGCGGTGCTAATGCCGTTGGCTTTGGCGTTTTCTATATCTATATTGTTGGCGGCAATAATTTCGCCCTGCTTTTCCACCAACGCATTTGCCATAGCCTGCAATGCGGTGTTGCGCAGGTCGGTACTGCTGTTGCCCAAAAGCACCGATGCCTTGCGGGCGCTTTTACATAACTGTGTAAGCATAACTATTTCACCTTTGCGTTAAAGTAGGTACCCTTAAATTCGCCGTCGAACACGTCGTACAAAATTTCGGGGTCGGCACCGTTAAGAATTATCATAGGAATGCCGTTATCGGTGCAGTATTTTGCGCTTTCAAGCTTTGCGCTCATACCGCCGGTGCCCCTTGCAGTGCCTGCGCCGCTGCCAAAGGAATAAATATCCTCGGTAAGCTCTTCTACGTATTCTATAAATTTAGCATCGGGGTTAGAACGGGGGTCTTTATCGTAAAGTCCGTCTACGTCCGACATATTAATAAGCAAATCGGCATTGCTTAACACCGCAACAGCGGCGGCAAGAGTATCGTTAGAGCCGATATTAATCTGCTCGTCGGAAATAGTATCGTTTTCGTTAACAATGGGAATAACGCCCTGCTGTAACAATATCTTTATGGTGTTGCTTGCGTGGGCGCGGCGCTCGGCTTGGTCGATAACACCGCGGGTAAGCAAAATTTGTGCGATGGTTGCCCCGAAATCAGAAAAACGCTTTGCGTACATATCTATAAGGGCGCACTGACCAACCGCCGCGGCTGCCTGCTTTTGCTCGGTTGTTAAGGTTTCGCGGCGCAAGCCTATTTTTGCAAGCCCGCAGGAAACCGCACCGGAGGAAACAAGAATAATTTCCTTGCCGCTGTTGTGCAAATCCGCAAGGCAGGAAACGATTTTTTCTATCTTGCGAATGTTAATATATCCCGAATTGTGAGTAAGGGTGGAAGAGCCCACCTTTATAACTATTCTTTTAAAGTTTTTTGCAGAAATGTTCATTATTTTCACACCTATGTATTTACTTATCGTTAGTTAGATATTATAATAGAATTTACTGCAAATATCAATAAGTTTTATATAAAAAGGGGCTAATTTTATGGAAAAATTCTTGGTTTTGGCATCCGCTTCCCCCCGCAGAAGCGAAATTTTGCTTTCTGCAGGGTACGAATTTAATATAATCACGTCTGCCGCAACCGAAATTACCGAGGGCGCAGGCGCAATAATCGCTGCCGAAAACGCAAAAGCAAAGGCGCTGGCTGTATATAGCCAACAGCCCGAAAACGCCGTTGTTTTGGGGGCAGATACGGTGGTTTGTCTTAATGATAAGGTCTTGGGCAAGCCCAAAAGCAGGGAAGACGCATTTAATATGCTTGTATCCCTTTCAGACAGTAACCACAGCGTTATAACAGGCTATGCGGTAGCAAGCAAAAATGGCGTAAAAACGGGATACTGCGAAACCTTTGTTAAGTTCCGCCCCTTAACTGACGAAGAAATTAACGATTACGTTGCCACCGGCGAATGCGACGATAAAGCAGGGGCTTACGGCATACAGGAACGGGCAAGCCTTTTTGTAGAAGCTATAAACGGCGATTACTTCAACATAATGGGTTTGCCCGTGGCAGAAATATACCCTATATTGAAATCTGAGGGGATTTACCCGAAATGGCAAAAAGTTCTTGTGTAAAAACACATAAAGCGGTTGACATTTTTGGGTTTATTTTGTATAATGTAATGGCTAAGAATTTTTATTTTTTAAAGGAGATTAAAATTATGGGTATTGCAAAGCGATTGTTAACCCTTGCACTTGCCTTGGTAATGTTGGTTTCTACCTGCGTTATCGTAAGTGCAACCCTTCCCTCCACTCCCACAAGTACATTTAGCGGAGTTTCACATTACAGATATTGGAATGCCGGCCCCAGCTCCGGTAAATCCACCACATATCAGGTGCTAAAGTTTAACCCTGCTTCCAGCGGCGTTATTCCTATGGCATATTCCGGCGACGTTGGCAAAACCGCGTCCGTTGCACAGCACGTTGCTGCTGCTCAGGCAGACGGATACGAGGTTTTGGGCGCTATTAACGGCTCTTTCTTCAGCTTGTCCACCGGCGACCCTTGCCCCGCCCTTATTTCCGGCGGCAGACTTATGTTCGCCACCGCCACCCGCGAAGAGGTTTTCACTGCCTTCGATATTAACGGCACACCTAACCTAGTTCAAACCACCTTGCTTTACGACCTTACCCTTAACGGTACAAAGCTAAGCAACGCTATCGGGCTTGTAAACAAAGATTACACCGCCGTTAACGACATAAGTGCTACCATTTCCACCCGCTTCCATTATTACGACAGCGTTGCGGGCGCTATCGGCAACTCTGCACAGACCGGTTACGAAATTCTTTGCGAAAAGATCAACGGCACCGATATTAAGGTCGGCAAGACCTTAGAGGGCAAGGTTATAAGCGTTACCTCCGGTTATTACGGCAAAACCATTCCCTCTAACAAAAACCAGTTCGTATTGTTCGTTAAGAGCTCCAGCTCTTACGCAAGCTATGCAACCTCTCTTTCTGCAGGCAAGCTTGTTTCTTTAAAGATTTATTCCGCAAACGATTGGGCTAACACCATTCTTTCAAACGCATATTCCGCAATCTGCGATACCTATTGGCTTGTAAAAGACGGCTCTAACATCGCCGCTTCTCAATCCGAAATCGGCCACTCCACCACCTTAAGCCGTCCTTGGACAGCTTTCGGTTGGGATAACAACGGTAACATTTATTATATGATCACCGAAGGCGAGCTTGCAACCCTTCGCGACGTTGCTGCAGAAATGATAAAGATGGGCTGTACCAACGTTGTTCGTCTTGACGGCGGCGGATCCACCGCAATGTGGGTTAACGGTTCTTCTACCTATCAGCAGGGCCGTTTGGTTACCGATGCTTTGCTTATAGTTAAGCGCCCCGAGGATTACAGATTAGCTCTCGAACAGACTCTTAAGGAAGCAAAAGCACTTTACCAAGGCGATTACAGCGCAGAAGCTAACAATTACATTAACCAGGCTTACGACAAAGCCTTCGACGTACACAAGAACAGCGCTTCCACCAACGATGCGTTAAAGAAGGCTAACACCGACCTTAAGAACGCTATTGCTTATATTAAGAACGCAAACAACTTCCCCGGCAAGGCAAAGCTTACCAAGTTCCTTTACGTAGACGATTTCGATAAGAGCGTTCCCACCGGCGGCTGTGTAATTCTTACCCCCGATTTTAACGGCGGCAACCTTACCACTGCAAACGCAGGCTACGGTTATTCCTACGGCGTTCTTGCCGAAAAGGTTACCGGCAACACCTATAAGGTTGTTCAACGCTACGAAAAATACAAGGGCGACATCACTCTTAAATCCAACCAAATTCTTCTTATGACGTCCTACCAAAAGACCAAGCCCGTAAGCGAACTTAACCGCGATAATATGCTTAAGCTTGCTATCGGCGAAATTCTTACCTTCCGCGGTATGGATATCACCTATAAGTACATTAGCGCAGGCGCATACGTTGATGCCGCGTTCAGCTACGTAGAAACCGAACCCGATCCCGATCCTGATCCCGATCCCGATCCCAAGCCTGTTGAAGGCGTTATCGGCGACGTTAACCTAAACGGCAAGATCGATGCCCGCGATTATCTCTTGCTTAAGAGAGCATATTTCGGTACTTACGAATTAACCTGCGACGATGCTATTGCCGATATTAACGGTAACGGCAAGATCGATGCGAGAGATTACCTCTTGTTAAAGAGAGCATACTTCGGTACTTATACAATTCAATAAAAATAAAAAACGGCAGGCTCTTGTTCCTGCCGTTTTTGCAATAATACATAAAACAAGGAGCGTTATATGAAAAAGATTTTTTTGATTTTAAACATATTTCTTGTAGCGGCGTTGTTATGCAGCTTTGCCCCGTTGTTTTCGGTTGCCTCAAATTCATATTGGGGCTATGACAGCTATGACGTGATTACGCACCCCAACGCCCCTGCGGAAATAACCTCTTATCCCACCACTGTAAAAAAGGTAAGCAATTCCGTGTATACAATGTCCTGCGATATGGCAGGCATAGGCACCCTTTCCATTTCTCTTATAGAGGAATCCTGGGGTACGTTTAATTTGGGCAACTGGATATTGGTGGACAAAAACAATACCTCTCACAAGTTTGTGGACGACAGCACCGATACCGAATACGTCCACCGCTATTATCATTCCAACGGCACAACCGTTCCTGCAGGCGGCAACCACGGCGGCGAAGCCTTAGAGGAGATAAAGCTTTACGACGGCGAAAGCGGAGAAGAAATTCTGCTTGCCGTGGGTCAAAGCATAACCGTAAACGTTTTGCACGTAATACAAAAAACCTGCCTTATTGCCTTCCCCGATGCCAACGGCGACAGCATAAACGATTATAACAACAAAAATATAGATTACGAGGAAAGCGACGTTTTTGCCCGTCTTACCCGAAAATATACCTTTACGGGTCCGCAAATAAAGCTTAACGTAGATTATTTGTATACCCGTGACGTATATCACGGCAGAAATATGGCGTGTATGTTCCCCGTAAATAAAAAATACAGCGATTATTGCGATATGATCGACAAAAACGGCAACGTAATAAAAACCATCGAATCCCGTCCCTACGGCGATACGAGCATTGCCGATTACGCAGGCCCCGAAAATTCCGGCTACGAGGCTGTTCGCGTGGTTGTATACAGCAAGGATTACCCCAACTATCAGTTCGATATAAGAGTAAACACCGTAAAGGATTCGCTTAACAATTTTGAAAACGGCAGCTATAAAACCGCATATTGGGATATGAACCGATATGCAAACAAGGTTTATTTCTCTCGTTACGATCACAGCAAATCTGTTTTGCACGAAAAGAACACCCAGCTTCATACCGAGGCTGTGTGGATGTTTAATTATACCGATACCCCCCGTGAGCCTCACAGCGGCGAGGGGGATATAGATTTAACCGACAACGTAGCCTATAAAAAGCCCTATGCCACCTCGGGCGAGTATCGCGCAGGCAGCAACGGTTACGACCCGACGAAAGACCCTAAATATCCCGACGAGGGCGGAATAACTCTCACCGACGGCAAATTGCCGGTTTCCAAAAGCTATTTGGATGCGGCTTGGGCAGGTCTTCACAACTCTACGCCTGCTGCGTTGGAAAAGGGATATTCCTGGGTAACGATAGATTTACAAGGCACCTATACTCTAAATAAAATCGTTGCGTATCTTGCGCCCAGTCTGGGCGGCGGCGTAAGCTATCCCAACCGCGTGGTTGCGGTGGGCTATGATAACAAGGGGAATGAATTTGAAATAGGTCAAATTTCCGTCCCTTCCCAAATTTCGGATACCGACGCCTACCTGCCCTTTGAGCTTTCCTTAAACGGCGTGGTTGCAGATAAGATAGAAATCCGTATGTACCGCACCGCCGCTTCCACCTTTATAAGCGAGGTAGCCGCATACGGCGTTGCAGGCGGCAGTTATCCCACCACCGATCCTAACCCCGACCCTGATCCCGATCCTGATCCTGATCCTGATCCCGATCCCGAACCCAAATATAGCGTTGGCGATATTAACGGTAACGGCAAGATCGATGCCCGCGACTATCTGTTGCTTAAACGTGCATACTTCGGCACCTATACTCTTACTTGCGCCGAAGAGGCTGCAGACGTCAACGGCAACGGTAAGATAGACGCAAGAGATTATTTGTTGTTAAAGAGAGCATATTTCGGCACTTATACAATAGAATAATAAATAAAAAACAAGAAGGTTTTGCATTGCGCAAAACCTTCTTTCCTTTTCTTTTCACTCTTCTCTCTTCTCTCTTCACTAAAAAATGACGGTTCGTGTGAACCGTCATTTTGCTTTTATTATTGCTGAATATCCAATAAATTTACCACAATCATGGGGCGGTGCTTGGTGCGCTTGCGGGCGTATTCCGCAACGTCGTCCCGTAGCTTGTT
>JAFYOG010000185.1 GCA_017560285.1 Clostridia bacterium | reverse complement strand
CCTTGTGCATAACGGGCAGTCTATTGTATTTTCTCTATAATTCTTTACTGCGCTGTCGTCCAGGTATACGGTTCTTTGGCACGACGGGCAGTAGAATGGGTATAACTTCAAATCGTCCAGTATTACACTTCCACCCTGCGCCTTTTTAAGTGCTTCCAGTTCTTCTATATGCTGTTCCCTGCGCTCTTTTGCTTTGCTAAACTGTGTGTGCCAGCCGCCTAAACCGTAAAACTGTTCGTTTCCGTATATCTTTTCTTCAAATTCTTCAATTTCCTTCTGTGCTATTACTATTTCCCGGTTAATAACCGCTTCTATACGCTGCTTTATCTGTTCAATGCTTACCATGCTGCTGCGCTCCTTCCTACTCTCCGGCAGCTTCCAGGCTGCTTATAATGTCGTCCATGCCGTCGTATGCTTCTTCCAGGTTGCTAATAGCTTCTTCCATTGCTTCGCCGCGCTCGCTGCATTGCAGCCCTTCCGGCATATTGTCGAAGGCTTCCTGTTCTTCGTCCTTCACTTCTTCTATAATTTCCTGCGCCTGCTGTAATAACTCCATAGCTTCCGCAATTCTCTTTCTTCTCTGTTTATTCATGCTTTTGTATCTCCCTTCTATGGTACCGGGCGGCTGGTATTGCCGCCCTGGGTTGTTATTCAAGTATTAAAAATGGTTCGCGGTCTTCGTAGTGTTTTCCTACTCGTTCGTTCCATGCCTTTTCGTCGTAATAATCGCTACAGCATACTACGTCTTCGTCTACCGGGTTCGGGTACTGCTGCATAAATTTGTATGCCGCCGCTCTAACCGTTTCTGCTCTTACGATTATGTAGCCGTTTTGGAATGGGAAGCGCTCCCAGGAACCGAAGGTAAAATAGAAGTTCTTTACGTAGTAGTTATCTACCCAATTTTTAATTACTTTGCTGTCTTCTTCTGTCATGCAAAAGTAGTCTTCGTGGTACTGGTCGTAAATTCCTTGCAGGTATCCGGTAACAAATAACCTTAACTGCTCTGTGGTTTTTACGCTGCCTTCTAATTCTTTCTGTAAAACTCTTTCCTGTAATCTCTCTAAAATGTTCATTCTTTCAATTCTCCTTTGTATTGTGTTGTCCTGGGAAGTTTGGCGCCTTCCCAGGCGGTTTATGTAGGCTTATGTAGCCCCTCGCTGTTGCTTATGTTATCATTATAGTTGCGTGTGTTATCTATGTCAACAACTTTTTTATTTTTTTGTTGCGTATGTTTACACTTTGCTGTATTATAAGGGTACAAACTCTAAAGAAAGGGGGCTTTACCCATGAACGAACGCGTAAAAGAATTGCGCAGCGCCCTGGGTTTATCTACTGAAAAGTTCGGCGCGCGTGTAGGTGTTACCCGCTCTGCCATTAGCAGAATAGAAAACGGCGTAGTTAATGTTACTGAACAAATGCAGAAAAGTATTTGCAGGGAATTTAATGTAAGCGAAGAATGGTTAAGAAATGGTACCGGGGAAATGTTTAACGACTTATCCCAGGACGAAGAATTGGCGTACATAGTCGGCCAGGCATTGCCGCAGGCGGACGACTTCGTAAAAGATACCTTTATAGCGCTTGGCCGTTTGTCCCAGGAATTTACCGCGGACGACTGGAAGGTAGTAAAAAGGTTCGTAGACGCATTGGCCGGGAAGGACAAATAAAAAAACAGCCTGTTAATGGCTGCTTTTTAATCCCCTTATAAATTGGTATACCAGCTTAAGGGTTCCCAGGTCGTCTATGGCCTGTATCATTTTAATAATATCGCGTCGTAGCTTCTCCATGCTTTTGCATCTCCCTTCCTGGGTTGTAATTGCAATTATATGTACGACTGCTACCGCGCGCAATATTTTGGCCTACCTTTTCCGATATATCGGAAATAAGCGGCGCAAATAGTGACTAATTACCGGAATTTGTTATACTGCTTTTATATAAGTCGCAGATATTAACGCCTAAACCTGCTGCCAGGCTTTCCAATGTATCCAGGCGCGGGCTTACTTTCCCGTTTTCTATGGCGTTAATCTCGCTTTTGCTAATTCCGGTAGCTTCGGCAAGCTGCACCAGGGTTAAGTTTTTCCCGGTACGCTGCTGCCATAACAATATTTCCAATGTTATACCCCCTTTCCGTGGCATAACATTATTGTAAACCGCATAATAAAAAAGCCGCCCCATGTTGGCGCATGGAACGGCCGGACAGATACCCCACAACCTCGCAGGTTTATGTAGTACCCTCGCACGTATGATTATACCATAAGCCTGCTGCATTTAGTAGGCTTATTTTTTATGCCTACATTTAGAAAGTAGGTGCATTTTATGAAATTACCAAACGGCTACGGCTCTGTTTACAAGCTATCCGGGAACCGTCGCAAGCCCTGGGCTGCCAGGGTAACGGCTGGCTGGGTAAACGACGCAAAAACAAAGCTCAGCAAGCAGCAATATAAATTTGTCGGCTTCTATGAAACGCGCAAAGAAGCATTGTTAGCCCTGGCGGATTATAACGCCAATCCGTTTAATATCGACACAGCTAATATAACCTTCCAGGAAGTATACGAACGCTGGAACGCCGAACACTTCCCGACGGTATCGGAAAGTAATGTAAAAGGCTATAAAGCTGCCTTCCTGCTCTGCGCTCCGATTGCCGGGCGCCGCTTCGTAGACGTCCGCTTAGACGACTTGCAGGCCTGTGCGGATAACTCCGGGAAGAACTACCCGACGTTACGCAAATATAAGGTGCTTTTAGGCCTTATGTATAAATACGCTGTCATACATGAGATTATCCCGAAGGAACGCAATACCGTGGAATATATCAATATTAAGAAGGCCGGGAACCCGAACGCGTATAACCGGGAACCATTCAGCAGCAAGGAAGTTGCCCGCGTGTGGGACGTCAAGGACACGAACGTATATTATACCGTTATGCTGCTGCTTATTTATACCGGGTGCCGTATATCGGAACTGCTGGACTTAAAAAAAACGGAAATAGACTTACCAGGGCGTAGTTTTCGTATCCTGGAAGCGAAGACAGCGGCAGGCATACGCACGGTACCTATAGCCGAAAAGGTCGTACCGTTCTTTGAATACTGGATAAACCTAAACGACTGCGAATACCTCTTAAGCACACCGGACGGCCGCCACTTTGAATACAGAAATTATTATGATAGTTACTGGACGCCATTAGTAGAAGCGTTAAGCATGAACCACCGCCCACACGATACCCGCCATACTTGCATATCTATGCTGGCTGCTGCCGGGGTGGACGAACGCGTAATTAAAAAGATAGTAGGCCACAAAGGCCAGGGCGTCACGGAAACGGTATATACTCACTTTGAACTTGCGGAACTTAAGGACGCCATAAACAAAATATAGCGCGTTTCTAACGCACGCGTGCATTAAAATAGTGTTACTTGTGCGTTACTTACGTGTTACTTACCGTTAAAATTTCATACTTTCCCAGGGTGTCGGAAGGAATACCCCGGAAATAAAGAAAAACCCCGGAAATACTGGATTTCCGGGGTATATTTATGCTGTTTATGTCTTTTGTAATTCTCGCGCGAATTATCGTTTGGATAACTTACAAGCCCTAAAATAGCGCGTTTGCTGGCTTTTTGTTTCTTACTGGTTAATTACTTATAATGTCCGGTGCTTCTTCGTGCTGTTTCTCCACGTAATTGCTAAACGCTTCCTGCGCGCATAATGCTACTGCTACGTCCGCGTCCGCTCCATACTTTAAGCACTCGTCCCCGGTACAATTACCGCAGCGTCTACAGTCTATTTCTATGTATGGTTTCATGCTTCGCCCTTCCTTTCCTGGTATCCTTTAACCACGCCTATGGCTTCTGCAATTTTCCCAGGTTCTTGCATTGCGTTGCACGCTTCCCGCTGCTTCTTCTGTTCCAGGTCTTTGTTATATGCCGGGCAATTCTCGCAGCCTACTGGTACCTGTTCGCTGCATATTGCCAGCGCGGCCAATCTTTCCGCCGCTTCCTTGTATTCCACGCTGCGCCTACTTAATTACCAGCTTCCAGCCAGTACGTATATAGTTAGGCGTAATGCTCGGATACGCTGCGCGGTTTGCTGCTACAATGTTATCCACATTTGTACCGTATTTCTTTGCGATTGCCCCCAAAGTATCCCCGGTTTTAACCACATATTCACACGCTGCCACCATTCTATATAAAACGGCGCCCTTGTCGTCGAATACTGCATAGCCAGGCGGGCAGTTATTTACTGCGTTGTCGTATACCTTATACGCTCCTAACTGGCTGGCTGCGTCTTCCCAGGCTTTGCGCACACGGTACCATTTGTTTGCGCTTACGTCCTCTGCCTGGTTTTTATAAATTACTGTCCCGTTTTCGTCGTATACGTTGTATCCGTCCGGGCAGTTCTTTATAGCATTGTCCTTTACTCTATATGCGCCTAACTGGCTTGCCTTATCTCCCCAGGACTTACGCACGCGGTACCATACGTCCGGCTGCGCAGGCTGCTGCGGTTCTTCCGGTGTGACTGGTCCCGGTGTAACTGGTCCCGTTTCCTTCTTCATTCCGTAATAATCCGCCAGGGCTTTGGCTTCTGCTTCTGCCATGCGCTGTAAATTGCTGTCCTTTAACAGCCATTCCGTTGCGCGGGTGTTTGTATGGAATGAATGTTCCAGGATAATGCCCGGAACGTGTACCAATTTCGCACCGTGAAGCACTCCGTAGTATTCGTCGTCGTAAATGCCGTTGCCGTCGCGGTCGTTGCTGCTCTGTTTTGTGTAGGTTCTCGCTGCCTGGTTGGTATCCATGGTTACAGCTACTACCTGCGCCAAAATCTCGCCTACGGCCTTGCTTACTTCGTCAATGCTTACGCGCTTATCGTCTACCATTGTAATGGCTACCGGATAGTCCACGGAATTATTAACGCCGCTGCCTACCGCGTTGCTGTGGATACTGATAAATAAATCATACCCGGCTGCTGCTTTACCCCTGGACTGTAACGCCAGGTCTTTGGCCTTCTCCGGTCTTGTGGTTCCTACTACAAAGCCGTAGGCCTTTAATGCTGCCGCCAGCATATTGGTAAACTTAAACGCAAAGTCGCTTTCGTAATATGCAGGTACCGCCGGGCTGCGGTTATACTTTCCGTAGTGTCCTGCGTCCAGCATAATTTTAATTACTTCCTGTTGTCCCATGCTCTCGCCCTCACTTTCTACATTGTCGTACTGTGTTAAGTTGTATTTAATAATTCGTTCTAACAGTTTTTCTTCGTAGGACTGCGACGTAGCGTACTCGCCATTCGCCACAATTCTAACCGCTTTTGCGGCGTCTTTTTCTCCTACTATTCCCGGATAACGCAAGCTGCCGTCTTCTTTTCTTGCTCCGGCCAGGTATGCGCTATGGTCTGCTACAGCGTCCTGTAAATTCCCGTACTTTCTAAACGGTGCTACTACGCTGTAGTATGTGCCGTCTTCTCGCTGCTCTGCTGTTTCCTTTTCGTATACTTCCCCGTTCCAGGTGCTACCCGGCCAGTCGTTGCCGCTTAATTCTGCCTTCATACCGTGCGGGTTATTGGCATTTAACGCCAGTTCCGAAGTAAGCCAGCCGCTTTCTACGATTTCCTGGGCTAATGTTAAGGACGCCAAAATACCAGTTTTTCGCATATCTTCCCGTACTATTGGTACCATGGTGTCTAAAAACTTTTGTATTTTCTCGCTTGCCATATCTTTTCTTCCCTTCTACGAAAGAAAAAGCCCCACGGCTTCCCGCGGGGCTTCGTCTGTTATTCTGTTTCTACTTTTTCTACCTGGGCGGCCAGTTCTTCCGCCTTTTCTTTTGTAATATAACCCACTACGTTGCCTTCTTCGTCGTATACGTTTACGGTACCGTCCGGGTTTACATCTAATGCCCCTTCGGGTACATTATCCGTAACGGTAGCCGTAACGCTGGGTACTTTTGCTTCTTCCAGTTCGTCGCCGTCCGGTAATTCCTCTGTATAGGCTCCCAGGAACTTGCGTACCGCCGCCCATAATCCTTTAACCGGAAGTCCGCATAACGTCATGTTCTTAAGTATACTTACAATCTCGTAACATAAGTAAAGCAGCCCAAAGAACGCCGCCAGGCCTACTACTGCCATACCTTCCGGCAGGTAGCTTCTAACCCCTTCCGGGATAAAGCCAATTAAGTTAATGTCTACGATATAGTCAATCAAAGACAAGAATACTAAGGAAATAAGCATAGAAATTTTACGTATAGCCCCGTCAATACCCATGCTGCTGTTAAAACTGCGGTGCTTAATTGCTCTTGCTGCTCCAAAAACAGTATCCATAACTACCGCGATAACTACAAGTTCTATAATTTTGTTGTGAAACATGGCCGTAGCCAGCATTTTTACAATATCCATTTTTTAGTATCTCCCTTCTACTCCGCGGCTTCTTCCGCATTTACTAAAGGTTCGCCGTTTTCGTCGTAACCCTGCTTCTTAAGTTCTGCTTTTACTTTTGTTTTGTACCCACTTGGTACCTGGTCGTATGTAAGGTCGCCGGAAATAATCAAAAGCACGCAAGTAGCCACCATTTTGCTTTTAGGTACTGTGTTAATGTTTCTTCCGCCCCTTACTAATTCTGCGTATACATATTCCATTATTCTTCTACCGTTCCTTCCTGGGTTTCGTATAATTCCGCTAACCCTGCTAAAATTGCCAGGTTGGTGTTTTCCTGGGCGCTCATTTGCTCCGCTATGCTTTCGTAAATATCCGCTAACGCGGCCTGCAAAATGTAGTTCTGTTCCTGTAAGGCCTGTATAGCTGGTGTTTCCAGTTCCGCTACCAGGGCTTCGTACTCTGCGTATTCTTCCAGGGTTAAGGCCGCTTCTTCGTACTGCCACACGTAAGCGCTTTTGCCGTCCGTCTGGGTAACAAGTACCCTTTTAATATTCTTGCGAATATACACGGTAGTAGGGCTGCTTTTTGTGTCCGTTACTGCTGGCTTTGCTTCCTGGGTTCCCTGTACGGTCTTCCATTTTAATTTAACCATTGGTCGCCGCTCCTTCCTTCGATTTCTTGCTAACAATCTGCTTAAGCTGTTTTACATTTACCTGCGGTTTAATTCGTTCTTCGTACATTCTGTACGTGCTGCTGTTTTTAATCCAGCCCATATACGATAACATGGCCGCAGCGTCGTAATAGGTCGGCCGCTTCTTGCTGCCTACCCGGCGCGCCTTCCGGCATATCCGAACCATAAGACTTTTACGTAGCGTGGTTCTGTCCCGCCAAAATCTAAAGCCCATAAAGTCCAGCGCCTTGCCTTTGCGCTTCCCGTCTTTTGCCACATAATCCAACCGGAATACCTGGTAATTGCCCTTCATTTCTAACCGTAGTTCGTTTGCCAGGTAGTCAGCTATTGCCGCCCTGGCTTTGTGCAATTCCTTTTTATTCCGGCCAAATATTACCATGTCGTCCAGGTATCGTACGTAGTACTTTACGTGTAGCTGCTCTTTTATATAGTGGTCTAAGCCTTCCAGGAAGAAATTAGCGAACCATTGCGACGTATAATACCCTAACGGTATACCTTCTTCGCAACTGTCTATAATTTCATGCAGCAGCCAAAGCATACGCCTGTCTGTAATCTTCCGGCGCAGCGCACGTTTTAATACTTCGTGGTCTACGCTTTGGAAGTAGTGGCGTATATCCATTTGGCAGCAATACTTTGTATTCTTGTGGTCGTTCTTAATCCAGCGTTCTATATATTTCTTGCCGTAATGTATGCCCCGGCCTGGTACGCTCCCGCAGCAGAATACGTACATACCTTTGCTAAATACATCATGGCAGGCATTAACTACAATGTGGTGTAATACCTGGTCGAAAAATCTAATTTTTCGTATTTCTCTTTTCTTTTGTTTGCTTCCTTCGCTTACGATTGTTGCACGCGGGATATGCGCCCTATAGGTCTGCTTTTCCAGGACGTTGTAGAAGACTTCTACGTAGTGGTCTAAGCTGCCTAAAACCCGGCGTACGTCAATTCGTTTCTTCTTGCCTGCCGCAGCTTCTAAAATCATTTGTTTTATAAAATCGCGGTCTAAGCATTTATCATACAAATTACTGTATGTTTTCATCTTTCTTATTACCTAAAGGACGTTCCCAGGTTGCTGGTACTAGCCCCTTCCTTTATCGGTCTTATTTCTGCCATGTGGCACCGAAAATACGGGGCATTATCTGTAAAAGAATAATAAGAATGGCAGGCGCCAATGTTCGCGTTCGTATTCGAAGCGGCATTGTTCAAATTCAGCGTAGAAGCGCCGCAAAGCGCGGCATTGTTCCAGTTGCCACCGACAAGCGCCACGGCGCCCCGTAAATCCGTATAGTTTAAGCCAGGCAGCATTTACACTACCTGGCTTTATGTTTTACTTTGTGGTTCCTGCTTATCTATGCGGGGCTGGCCGCCCCGTGTCCCCGCTGGCGGCTACGCCGCAGGCTGTTCACAAGAAAGGCAGGCGCCAATGCTCGCGTGCGTAGTCGAAGCGGCAGCGTCCAAAGCCAGCGCCGAAGCGCCGCAAAGCGCGGCATGGTTCCAGTAGCCACCGACACGCGCGTAGTTGCTTTGGCTGTTGTTAAACCAAAGGCCGTCTGTTGCGTATGTGGTTTCGCTACCTGCTGCGTTGTATCCTACGCGCCCTGCTGCCAGCATTTTGGTTGAATTGATATAACCGCCGGAAGTTCCCGCAGGTGTTAAGCCTGTGTTAGTGTATCCGCTGCCCGTTGTGTTGTACGGCGGTACCTCTTTGGTGTAAATCTTGCCGGACAAATTCATAAGGCCAGCTATACGGTTCCATACGTTCCCCCAAAAGTTTTCGATATGGAATACCTTAACAGCGTTTACCTTGCTTTGCGCTTCGGAATATCCAAAGAACTGGCCTTTATTTGTAATGGTACCTGTTTTCGCTGCTGCGTCTGTACCGCCGCGGCCGTATCCAAATACCGCCTGCGAATTATCGTTACGGCTAATAAGTCGCAGCAAGTCGCCTACCATAGCCCATTCACTAAAGGACTGCGTATACCAGCGTGCGCCGTTTGCTGTTGCGTATGAAATTTCCGTAGCTGCTGTCTGCGATACTCCTACAGTCTGGCCGGACAGCGAACGCATTTTACTGGAAATATAGGAACCTTCAAACATTGCAAGGTACTTAACGTCCATTATGCTTCCGTCCTGGCGCGTGTGCGCGTATGCTTTGTAGCTGTCGTCTAACTGAATATTACATACGTTGCAGTATTCGTATGTATCGTCTTCCCAGCGCTTAAACCACATAAGCGGGAAGGCTGCCATAGCATTTCCGCCGTAGCTTGTGTTTGCTACGTCGCTGCTGCCGCTGCCGTCTGCTTTCTTTGTGTAGTCGTTGGCGTCTAACTCATAATCTACGGTACCGTCGTTCTTAATCATGTACGGCTTATTCTCTCTAATAAACCATACGTCCGCCCAGGAACCGTAATTAAACTTCCCGGCCGCAAAGTCCATAGCTGCGGGCGTCATGCCTACGGCCATTTCCGTATATGTAATACGTGTTGCCGGGTTGCTGTCCGCTTTGTTGATTTTATAGCCGTATAATACGTAGGCCTTTGGTGTCGCTTCCTTTCTGTTTACCGGGTTATAGTTGTATAATCCCTGGTCGCTGTAAGGGAAGAACGCCAGGTAGTAGGTTACGTCGTTGGTAAGTCCGGTAATTTCCAGCGCTTCCGTGCTGTATTTTCCCAGTTCCGTATTGTCTACTACTAAGTCGCCGTCTAATTCGTTTTCCGGGTAGCTGCCTTCTTTGATACGAACCATACAGCCCTTAACAGTACAAATTAACTGTCCGTCTATTACCGTGTCGTCCGGTTCTGTAAATGTTACTTTTAACTTCCCGTCGCCTACTGCTACGTATACTGCCTTCATGTTTCCAGGCGGCACCCCGCCAGCGTGGAAGTTTTTAACTGTTTCTTTTGTATCCTGTACCGCTTCTAATATTTCCTGGCTGGTACTCTCTTTCGCGATTTCGTAATATTCGCCTACTTCCATTTCTATACCACCCTTCTAACGCATAATGCGCCGTTTTTAATGAATAAAGAAAAGCCCTGCGGCTGTTCTTCTCCTGCTGCTACCTGGTCTTCGTCCAGTAATACGCGTTCCGCTTTGCTGCTTTCCAGGCCTGCCGCTCTTTCTTCCAGCTTAATAACCCTGTTTGTAAGGTTCGTTGCTACGTCCCCTTCTAACATTCCCTGTACTTCATCAAACCATACCGTAAATTCCTGCTGCCAGGCTGTTGTATGGGAATTGTACCAGGTGTTAAATGCTTCCTGCTGCTGTGTGTACCAGGTAATATATGCCTGCTGCTGTTCTAGCGTCCATGCTTCAATATCTACCTGCGTGGTCTGCTTAAATTCCTGCAAATATGCGTAGAACTCGTCGAAAATTTCCTGCGTGTCCGCCTGCTCTACCAATCCGGTAACAATACCGCAAAGGTTGGTATTTAAGCGCTGGTCTGTGATATTGGCCGTAGTAATCGTTACCACGCCCGCAGCTACGTATACGTCCGCTAACGCCAGTTCGTACGCGTCTGCGTCCCTGGTAAGTTCCGGTGCCGTAGGGCTTGCGCTGTAGCTGCCCTTTTTAACCGCAATGGTTATAAGTCTGTTTGTATAGTCGCAGCGTAATACGATACGGTCTATACGGTTTAATGCTCCGTCCGCAGTATCCAGGGTTATGGTTGTATCTGCTTCCAGCATATACATACGTCCGGCTATGAACCCGGCGCCCCTTCCTACTTTAACCTTCATTCCTTCGTACGCTGTTACTTTCAGCTTGTCGGCGCTGCTGTAAAATACGCCGTTACTAAGGAATAACGCAAAATAGGCCGCCCAGT
>JAFYOG010000184.1 GCA_017560285.1 Clostridia bacterium | reverse complement strand
GAAAAGGATGGCTTGGGCGTGGTTGCCGTTACACTTGGGGACCCATCCCCTACCTATACCCACATTGGGCTTTTGGACGGGGCTTTTAATAAATTTTGTATGGTTACCGTTGCCGAAAAAGGGGATATAAATTTACAGATACCCATAGAAAACGGCGAAAGGGATTTTGTAACCGCCGTTAACTTTAAAGAAATTAAGCTGTGTCTGCCGAAGGGCACAAAATACACGGTAGATACGGTTATGCCTAAAGCAATTTCCGCGCCGATTAAGCGCGGGGATATTGTTTGCAGGCTTAGGGTTACCGCCGAAAGCGGGCAGGTTTACATAATTAGCATTGAAGCCGCAGAAGATATAAAGGTTAAACGAAAAAATCTTTGGGAAAAGATATTTGGATAAAGGAAATATTTATGGAAAGTATTAAGTTGCAAAAATACGTTGCCGATTGCGGATTAATGTCCCGCAGGGCGGCGGAAAAGGAAATCGAAGCAGGTAATTTTACGGTAAACGGTGTTACCGCAACCCTTGGAATGCGGGTGGATGCGCAAAACGACGCTGTGTGCTATAAGGGCAAGAGCGTTACCCCCGCAAGCGGCAAGAAAGTTTACATAATGTTATACAAGCCTAAGGGCGTTGTTACGACGATGAACGACGAAAAGGGCAGAAAAAGCGTTAAGGATATTGTTGACGTTGGGGTTAGAGTTTACCCCGTCGGCAGGCTTGACCTTAACAGCGAGGGGCTGCTGTTGATGACCAACGACGGCGAGCTTACAAACCTTATTACCCACCCCTCGGGCGAGATTAAAAAGGTTTACAACGTTACCCTTAAGGGCAAGGTAAGCAACGAAGAGCTTGACAGACTGCGTGCGGTAAGAGAGCTTGACGGCGAAAAGATTGCCCCCGTAGAGGTTGAGCTTGTTACCCGCAGCGAAGCAAGCAGTGTGGTTAAATTTACCCTTAGCGAGGGCAAAAACCGCGAAATACGCCGTATTTGCGAAACCGTTGGGGTATTTATTACCAAGCTTAAGCGCACGTCGTTAGGTCCTGTTCATTTGGGCAACCTTAAATCAGGCGAATACAGAGAATTGTCTTCTACAGAATTGCGCGCATTGAAGAATGCGGCGGCAAAGAAATGAGGTATATGTTATGAGCGAAGTAAAAAACGAGCTTTCCTTTGAGCAAGCCCTTGCAAGATTAGAGCAGATTGTTAAGGCGTTAGAGGGCGGAAACGTGCCCCTTGAGGACCTTATGAAGCTTTTTGACGAGGGAACTGCGTTGGTTAAGCTTTGCACCGCAAGGCTTGATAAGGCAGAGGAAAAGGTTAGAATTTTGCAAAACAAGGACGGTATTCTTACCGCAGAGGAGTTTGGTGAGCAATGAGTTTTTTAGAACAGTTAAAAACCGTTGCCGCCGAAGCCGAGGTTACCTTGGACCGTATTACGAACAAAAACTACGGGTCGGAACGGCTTCAGGAAGCAATACGATATTCTGCCCTTAACGGCGGAAAGCGGTTGCGGGCATATATGGTTGCGGAATTTTGCGAGCTGTGCGGGGTTGACCGCAAGACCGTTGCAGATTACGGCGCGGCGGTGGAAATGATACACGCTTTTTCGCTTATACACGACGACCTGCCCGCTATGGATAACGACGATATGCGCCGCGGAAAGCCATCGAACCACAGGGCCTTTGGCGAAGCCACCGCTATTTTGGCAGGTGATGCTTTAGCCCTTGATGCTTTTGCCGCCGCAGGCAAAAACAAGTATTGCAGCAATGCTCAAAACGCCGAGGCAATGATATTGCTTTCGGAAAAAGCAGGCTCGTTGGGTATGTGCAACGGACAGCAGATAGATATAGACGGCGAGGGCAAAAGCATAGAGCTTTCAGAGCTGATTATGCTTGTTGACAACAAAACCGGTGCGCTGTTTGAGTGTGCCTGCGCTTTGGGATGCATTGGCGCAAACGCAAACGAAACGCAAAAGAAGGTTGCAAAGCGGTTTGGCTTGCTTGCGGGCAGAGCGTTCCAGATAACCGACGATTTGTTGGATATACATTCCACCGCAGAAGAGCTTGGAAAAACCGTTGGCAAGGACGTTTCGGCAGGAAAAAGCACCTTCCCTGCCCTTATGGGCGAAGAGGGCGCAAGAGAAGAAGCCAAAAATTGCATAGCCGAAGCCAAGGAATGCTTAACGTTTTTTGCAGATTGCGATGCAAAAAACAGGCTTTATGAATTTTGCGATTATATGCTAAGCAGAAAGCATTAATAAACATACTTGTAATTTTTATTATATTATGATATAATAAATCAGATGGCGCAGTATCCTAGTTGTCCCTTTACTGCTGAAAGCGTGCCTAAAAATACGCGTAAAGGCAAATCGATGAAGCTCCTTGTGCTTGCTGTCAATGCCCAATTGGGGGTGGGTGCTGGGAGAATAGGTTTGTGGGCGGGTTGTAATGGCATACGACATTCGACCCACTTACCTTTGGAGGCTTTTTTCTGTGGGTTCCCGTGGCATTGTACGTTTCTCTTTATTAAAGAGGAACCCAATCCCGAGGAGGGCACAGATTAAAGATTAAACCTATCGCGCGGTGCATTTTTGACGCTGTGGATAGACGTAGCCTGCCTTGCGTGGATATGGCGGATACGGCTTGTACCTGTCGGAGATTAGCTACCAAAGACAGGGTTATCACCGTTGAAATCATATCTGCAACAGAGGATTAGGCAGATTTTAAGGGATGTAGCGGAAATCGCCTAGGCTGAAATTTTCTTAGGCACAAAACGGATTGCAGTGTGGACTTTTAAGGCAATCAAGTCGCAAACGCAGTGATGCTTTGACACGGACTTTAATGGGGAACCGCTTCATTGGCGACAAGAAGCAGTCTGTGGGGAAAACCTACTTGACCGCAAGCCACAAAGTTTACGTTTTGTGCCGCCATCACGTTTATTATTTTAGGTTTTTTAAGAGGATTGTTATGAACGAAAAGCCTTTGCCGCGAGGCAAGGATAAAAAACATAAAAAGAAAAAGAGCAACACCGGCTGGGCGGTTTTGGCGTTTTTTATAAGCTTTGTTTTAACCATGCTTTTATCTGCCGCCACCAGCGACACGGTTTTGGATTTGGTTCCTATTTTTGCTTCCGCCGTAATGCTTATTGCCATTATTGCTTTGGGTATTGTTTTTGATATTATCGGCTTGGCGGTTGCCACTGCGGATATAAAGCCCTTTAACTCTATGGCGGCGCGCAGGCTTAAAACCGGACAAAAGGCGGTTTGGTTGGTTAACAACGCCGAAAAGGTAAGCTCTTTTTGTAACGATATTATAGGCGATATTGCAGGCGTTGTCAGTGGTGCCACCGGTGCCGCCATTGCAGGCAATTTGTTTTATACGTTAAACCCAAGCACGGCGTTTTTCCTTACACTTTCTCTTACCTCGCTTATTTCTGCGGTTACGGTAGGGGGCAAGGCGTTGGGCAAATCCACCGCCATTAAGCACAGCACGGCTATTGTTACCTTTGTTGCCAAGGTGCTGTGCGGTTTTAAAAAATAACTGAATTTGGAGGGCAGACAAGCATTGCCTTTTGCATAGCTTGGAAGAAGACTTATGTTCCTCGAAAAAATTAAATCACCCGAAGATCTGAAGAATATTCCCGCGGCGGATTTGGATACCCTTGCAAAAGAGGTACGCCAAAAGCTTTTGGAAACGGTTTCGCAAACGGGCGGGCATTTGGCCGCCAATTTGTGCGTGGTAGAGCTTACCATTGCCTTGCACCGTACCTTTAATTCCCCCCGGGATAAAATTGTTTTCGACGTTGGGCATCAGGCATACGTGCACAAGCTTTTTACGGGGCGGTACGAACAATTTGATACCCTTAGACAGTGGGGGGGAATTTCGGGATTTCCCAAACGCAGCGAAAGCGATCACGATGCTTTCGGCGTAGGCCACAGCTCTACAAGTATTTCTGCCGCGGCAGGTATTGCCGCCGCAAACAGCATTAAGGGCGAAACCAATTACACCGTTGTGGTAGTGGGCGACGGCGCATTTACCGGCGGTATGATATACGAAGCTTTAAACAACTGCTCGGATAAGGAACGGCTTATTATCGTTCTTAACGACAACGATATGAGCATTTCACCCAACGTGGGCGGGCTTAGCAAATCCTTTTCCAAATTCCGCTCCAGCGTTAAATACTTTAGATTTAAAAGCGGTATTAAGCGGTTTTTTAAGGCTATTCCTCTTATCGGCACAGGGCTTACAAGGCTTGCAAGATGGATTAAAAACCGATTTAAGAAGATGCTTATGCGCCCCAACTTTTTCGAACAGTTCGGGCTTAATTACTACGGCCCCCTTAACGGCAACAACGAAAGGCTGTTAGAAATGGCGTTAAGAGAAGCCAAGGACGATAAATATTGCAGTGTGGTACATATTTGCACCACCAAGGGCAAGGGCTACGAGCCTGCGGAAAAGCGCCCCGATTTGTTCCACGGTGTTTCGGGATTTGATATTAAAACCGGCGAGCTTAAAAACGGCGGCGAAGAATCTTTTTCGGAACGGTTCGGCAAAATTATTTGCGACAGAGCCGAAAAGGACAGCCGTATTACGGCAATTACCGCGGCTATGCCCGACGGCACGGGGCTTGCGGATTTTGCAAGCAGATATCCTAACAGATTTTTCGACGTGGGCATTGCCGAGGAACACGCGCTTACCTTTGCCTGCGGTCTTGCTACCGAGGGTATAGTGCCTGTTTTTGCGGTGTATTCCACCTTTATGCAACGCGCCTTCGACCAGCTTATTCACGATGCGGCGTTGCAGAATTTGCATATTATAGTTATGCTTGACAGAGCGGGCTTGGTTGCCAACGACGGCGCCACCCACCACGGCATTTTCGATGCGGCTTACGTAACCGAAATTCCCAATGTGCTGTTCTTTGCACCAAACAGCTTTAAAGAACTTGAGGAATGCTTTGATAAAGCGCTTAACGCAGATTGTCCCGTTGTTATACGCTACCCTAAATCAGGCGATATTAAGACAGATTGCCTTACCTTGGGAGATGGCTTTGATTATGCCGATTTCGGCGAAAGCCCCAAGAATGCTATCGTTACATACAGCCGTCTTACCGATACCGTGGTTAATTCCGCCAAGGAATGCTTTGAAAAGGGTGTTGCCGCAAGGGCGATTTCTTTAACACAGCTATCACCCCTGCCCCAAGGCGTTTTTGAACTGCTTGCAGGTATGGATAAAATCGTTTTTGCCGAGGAAGGCATTAAGAACGGCGGTATTGCCCAACAGCTTTGCGCCGCTTTGGCAGAACGCGATATGCTTAAAAACACCGAATTTGTTATAAAAGCCATAGATAACTGCTTCCCCCAGCACGGCAGTAACAACCTTATTTTAAAGGATTTGGGGCTTTCCCAAGCAGATATTGCAAGGGCTGTTTTGGGCGAACAGCTATGAGATTAGACGTTTTTCTTACCGAAAAGGGTTATTTTATAAGCCGAAGCAAGGCTCGCGCCGCCATAGAAGGCAAGCGGGTTTGCGTTGACGGCGTTGTTACCGTAAAGCCGTCGGCAGAGATAACCGACGGACAGACCGTTACGGTTACCGAAGGGGACAAATACGTTTCCCGCGCGGGGGAAAAGCTTGAGCACGCGCTGAAGGAATTTTCGGTTAACTTAAACGGCGTTGTAGCGTTGGATATAGGCGCTTCTACCGGCGGGTTTACCGATTGTATGCTGCAAAAGGGTGCAAAAAGGGTTTTTGCTCTGGACGTTGGCACGGCTCAGCTTGCCGAAAAGCTACGCAACGACAGCCGTGTTACGGTTATGGAAAATTTTAATGCGAGATACGCCAAAAAGAGCGATTTTTGCGATAATATCGGTTTGATTGTAATGGACGTTTCTTTTATATCACAAACCCTTATTTACCCTGCCTGCAAGGATATTTTGCCTGTTGGCGGGCAGATGGTTACACTTGTTAAGCCCCAGTTCGAGGCGGGCAAGGAAAACATCGGCAAGGGTGGTATTGTAAAGGATAAGGACGGCAAAATTTTGGCGAAGATTTTGGAAAAAATCGATTTCTGCGCAGGCGTTAACGGGTTTAGCAGAATAGGATTTACCCAATCGCCCATAGAGGGCGGCGACGGCAACCGCGAATATTTGGCGTTATTTATACGAAAAGAGTGATTTTATGACCGTTAATAAGGTTTTGGTTTTTAACAGCCCCAAGGGCAGGTTTAAAGAAAACGACATAAAAGAGGTTGAAGCCAAGCTTTTGGAATTCGGTATAGAAAGCAGACGGTATACCGAGGCAGAGGGCTTTGATTACGACGCAGTTATAGTTTTGGGCGGCGACGGAACAATGCTTAACGCCTTTCCTTTGGCATATAACGAAAGCAAGCCGATTTTGTGTATAAATTTTGGCACTTTGGGTTATATGAGCGAGCTTGAAAAAAGCGAGCTTAATATGCTTTCTGCCCTAAAGGACGGGTTCGAAACCGAAAAGCGTATGCTTATTAAGGTTACAGCAAAGCGAGGTAACGAGCTTATTGCCCAAGCTATTGCATTGAACGAGGCTGTTGTGGCAAGACCTGCCGACGGCGATATAGCGTTTTTGGAGCTTAAATGCGACAACGCGGCGGTGTGCGATTACCGCGCAGACGGGGTTATTGTTGCTACACCCACAGGGTCCAGCGCTTATGCTATGAGCGCGGGGGGACCTATTATAGATACCAAGCTTGAGGCTATTTGCGTTTGCCCTATTTGCCCCCACGTTATGGGTGCAAGAGCAATGGTTTTTTCGCCTAACTCTGTTTTGGAAATTGTAAACCTTAACGGCGAGGAACGCACCGATAACATTTTGGTTTGCGACGGAAAAGCGGTTTGCCAAATAAAGCAGGGCGACGTTGTTAAAATAGAACGGTCGGACAAATATTTGGAAATGATAAAGATTAAAAAGGACGCATTCTACGAAATACTTTATAAAAAGATGTCTTAAAACTTAAAGATAGGTTGGATTTTTAATGAAAAATTCAAGACAGGAAAAGATTTTACAGCTTATTGCAAAATACAACATAGACAAGCAAGAGGATCTGCAGGAAAAGCTTAAGGAATGCGGATTTGAGGTTACCCAGGCAACCGTTTCCCGCGATATACGGGAGCTTGGGATAATTAAATCCCAAGGTGATGACGGCGTTTATAAATACCGCATTGCAAGAAGCCAGACCCAAATAGAAATTAACGGCAAGTTTGCCGTGATTTTAAACCAAGCGGTTTCTAAGGTCAGCTGTGCAAACAACCTTATTGTTGTTAAAACCTATACGGGTATGGGCTCTGCCGTGGGTGCCGCCTTTGACGCTTTGGAATTAGACGGCGTTATAGGCACTCTTGCAGGGGACGATACCCTGCTTATTATCGCATCGGATAACGAATCGGCACAGCTTGTAACAAGAAAGCTAAATGATTTGATAGGATAAATAAATATGCTTGCTTCTATTTATATTGAAAATATCGCCCTTATAAAGCGGCTCTCGTTGGAGCCGTCGGGCGGTTTTTGTGCTTTTACGGGGGAAACCGGCGCAGGTAAAAGTATTATTATCGACTCTTTGGGGCTTTTGTGCGGCGCAAGGACGGATAAGGATATTATTCGTACAGGCGAAAACGAGGCGTTGGTAGAGGGTATTTTTACCGTAGAGGATGAATACACCCTAAACGCTTTAAAGGAATATGATATCGAGCCCGAAGAGGACGGCAGTATTACCGTTACCCGCAAAATAAGCCGCGACGGCAAAAGCGGTGCAAAGATTAACGGCAGGGCGGCGCCTTTATCTAAGCTTAGGGCGGCTATGTCGATGCTTATATCCATACACGGTCAGCAGGATACCCAAGCCTTTGCGGATTTGGACAGACAGCGGGATATGCTGGATTCCTTTGCAGGCAACCGCCGAGAGCTTGATAATTACACCGAAAAATATAACCTATATAAAGAAACCGAGCGCAAGCTGAACGCCCTTAAAAACGGCAGCCAACAGCGGGAAATTTTGCTTGATATGCTTAGATACCGCGTTGACGAGGTTAAAAAGGCGAAAATTGCCGTTGGGGAAAAGCAGCAGCTTTTGGAAGAAAGAAAAAAGCTTGCCAACAGCGAAAAGATTATTACCCGCTGCGGCGAGGCTTACCATTTGCTTTACGGCAAGGATTCTTCTGCCGCCGAGCAGGTTGACGGCGCTTGCAATGCAATTTCGGCATTGCAGGGGATTATTCCCCAAGCCGAAGAGCTTTTTGCCCGCTTGGAAAGCGCAAAATACGAGCTTATTGACATTGCGGAAACGGTTAAGGATTATACCGACCTTGACGGTGAAAACGTAGATGCACGCTTGGACGAATGCGAAAGCAGATTAGAGCTTATTAAAAAGTTAGAGGCTAAATATAAAACCGATGCCGACCAATTCCCCGCCCTTTTAGAGGAATGGCAGGCAGAGCTGGATATTAACGAAAACAGCGAGGAAGAGGAGGCAAGGCTTGAAGCCGAGCTTTTAAAGGCGAAAAAGGCGCTTTCGGTGGCGGCAGAGGAATTGGGCAGAACCCGCAGGGAGGCTGCAGAAAATCTTTGCGCGCGGGTTACAGATGAGCTTTGTATGCTTGATATGCCCGGCGTTACCTTTAAGGTAGAAATTACGCCCTTAGAGGAATTTGCCCCCTACGGCAACGAAAGCACCGAATTTTTAATAAGCGCAAACAAGGGCGAAGAGCCTAAGCCCATGGCAAAGATTGCATCCGGCGGCGAATTATCACGCATTATGCTGTGCTTAAAGTGCGTTTTTGCACATAGCGAGGCTATCGGAACGCTTATTTTTGACGAAATCGATGCGGGTGTTTCGGGCAAGACCAGCGAAAAGATCGGTATAAGGCTTAAAAACGCCACCGACGGCGGTAACACCCAGGTTATTTGCGTTACACACTCGGCTATACTTGCGGCAAAGGCAGACGCTCACTATAAAATCTCCAAGCAGGACGAGGGCGAACGAACCGTTACCAAGGTAGAAAAGCTTGATAAAGAGGGCAGAAAAGCCGAGCTTGCACGAATTATGGGCGGCTTAAATATTACCGAAACGGTATTGCGTGCCGCCGAGGAGATGCTTGGATGAGCAAAAAGAAGGTTACCTCGTATATATTTTTGACCCTTGCCATAGGGATGACGGTATTTATATTTGCAAATTCTATGAAAACCGGCGAGG
>JAFYOG010000183.1 GCA_017560285.1 Clostridia bacterium | reverse complement strand
TAACGAAATCGAAACAATCGGCGATCTCAGCGGTCTGGATAAGCTTACCTCTATCTCTGTTTACAACAACAAGATAACCGACCTTAACGGTCTTAACGGCTGTGCTAAGCTTCAAACCATCTCCGCATACGATAACAACACTCTTACCGGCAGCCTAAGCCTTAAGAACTGCCCCGAATTGACAACTCTTAACGTATATATTACCGAAGTTTCCGACGATACCAACACCAAGGACGTTGTAGAAACCACCGTTAAGGGCAAGCTCGATTCTATCGACGTAAGCGGTCTTAAGAAGCTTACCAACATTTCTGCATACAATCAGGCGTTGACCTCTGTTAACGTTAAGGACTGTGCGGCTCTTACCGGCATTAACCTTTACGGCAACCAGCTTACCGCTATCCCCGTAATCGAAGGCTGTGCTAAGCTCACCACCATCACTCTTAACGATAACAAGATCACCGATATCAAGAACATCGCAACCGATATGGACAGCAAGAAGGAAGGTATCAACACCGTAGTTACCAGCCTTAACCTTTCCGGCAACCTTATCGAAAGCTTAGAAGGTCTTAAGGAAGCTACCACCCTTACCACCCTTAACCTTGCTAAGAACAAGATCACCGATATCTCTGCTATCGGCGCACTCACCACCTTAAAGACTCTTACCCTTACCGATAACGCAGAACTCGCTTCCCTTAAGCCCATTTCCGATAACTTCGCAACCACCTCCAGCCTTACCCTTAACATCGTAGGTACCAAGGCTGCAAAGGACACCGAAGCTATCAAGGAAATGCAGAAGAAGTTCTCTACTATGAAGATCACCTACACCGAAACCACCACCGAAAAGAAATAAATAACGGTTTGGGGCTGCTTCGGCAGTCCCAAAGCTTATATAATTAAGGAGCACACGCCATGGCAGATATGCTTGTTAAGCTTTACAATTTGCCCGACAGCAAACCAGTTTACACCCAAATGGAAGAAATGGGCATAAAAATTATGCGCCCTATGACACCCAATAAGACAAAAATTGTAGAATGGGTTCGCAACAATTTCGGCGACGGCTGGGCAGACGAGCTTTCCACCGCGTTCACCCGCTTCCCCATAAGCTGTTTTATCGCATATAACGAAGCAGAAAAAGAAATTATCGGCTTCGCGGGCTACGATTGCACCTACAAAAACTTTTTCGGCCCCACCGGCGTTTCGGAATCCGCACGGGGCAAGGGTGTAGGCAAGGCATTGCTTTACCGCTGTATGGAAGCTATGCGGGACGAAGGCTACGGCTATGCAATTATCGGCGGCGTAGGCCCTGCAGAATTTTATAAAAAAGCCTTAAATGCTACTATTATAGAGGGTAGCGAAATAGGTATATATAAAGATTTAATCTAATTCGAAAGAAGGAACATATAATGAGCAAGCTTCGCGCAGGAATTATCGGCGCTACCGGTATGGTAGGCCAGCGCTTTATCACACTTATCGAAAACCACCCCTATTTCCAAATCTCTGCATTGGCGGCAAGCCCTTCCTCTGCAGGTAAAAAATACGGCGATGCGGTTAAGGGCAGATGGATGATGTCCACCCCTCTTTCCGACGATATCGCAAATATGACAGTTCTGAACGCCGAGGATATCGCCGCAGTTAAAGAACAGGTAGATTTCGTTTTCTGTGCTGTAAACCTTTCTAAAGAAGAAACCCGTGCTATGGAAGAAGCCTATGCAAAGGCAGAAATCCCCGTTGTTTCCAACAACTCTGCACACCGCGGCACTGCAGACGTTCCTATGCTTATCCCCGAAATTAACTTTGCCCATACCGATGTTATCGCTTCCCAAAAGAAGCGCTTGGGCACCACCAAGGGCTTTATTTCCGTAAAACCCAACTGCTCTATCCAAAGCTACGTTCCCGCATTGGAACCCCTTCGCAAGTATGGTATTAAAGAAGTTAACGTTACCACCTTCCAGGCAATTTCCGGCGCAGGCAAGAACTTCGATACCTGGCCCGAAATGATCGATAACGTTATCCCCTATATCGGCGGCGAAGAAGAAAAGAGCGAAAAGGAACCCCTTAAGGTTTGGGGTAAGGTAGAAGGCGACGTTATCGTAAACGCAACTACCCCCGTAATTTCCGCCCAGTGTATCCGCGTTCCCGCATCCGACGGCCACCTTGCCGCTGTTTCGGTTCGCTTCGAAAATAAACCCACTATCGAGGAAATTAAAGAAGCTTGGGCAACCTACGTTGGCGAAGCGCAACGCTTAGAGCTTCCCCACGCACCCCAGCAGTTCCTCACCTACTTCGAAGAGGATAACCGTCCTCAAACCCGTCTTGACCGCGACCTTTACGGCGGTATGGGTATTTCTATCGGCAGACTCCGCGAGGATAACATCTTCGATTACAAGTTCGTTTGCCTTTCCCACAACACCTTGCGCGGTGCCGCAGGCGGCGCAGTATTGGGCGCAGAGCTCCTTTACAAGCAGGGCTATTTATACTAAAAAACAAAACCACTTTTGGGCTTCCAAAAGTGGTTTTTCATTTAATTATAATACAAAACGTAGGCTATTTCTATTTTATCCCCGTCCTTGGGGCTGTATTGGGAAATGCCGCTGTTCGGGCTGCTTCCGTTAACTTTATATATCCAACCGCTGGCGGTTCCGCAATCAAATTCATAAAGGTGGCTTATTCCCTCAACGTAAGCGTTGTTAACGCCGCCGCTGTATTCAAGCTGAATTTTAAAGTGCTTTACCGCCCTTTGCAGAATACTAAAAACGCTGTCGCCTTCTTTTAAAACAAGCTCGGTGCAGGGAAGTATAATGCCGTCCTTGGGTATATATCCCTCGTCAATAAGCGTTTTGTTAAAATCGGGGCTGTTAATAACGCTTTCGCAGGTTATCGAAATCGTTACGGTTTCGGAATCCGGTGTTACGCTTTCCAAATTGTCCTTATAATATTCCTCGGGCGTTTGAATTTTAATAAACCCTAAAATTATCACCAATAAAGCAAATGCCGATATTATTACGATAAAAGCGGTTAAGCTTTTGCGTTTTATTCCTATGGCAACGGCGGCAATTAATCCTATGGCAGATATAGCCGAAATCAAAATAATTTTAAAGCTTATGCCCTCGGGGGCAGACTCGTCTTTATTTTCGGGTGCTGCTTGGTCAACCGTAGCAAGGGTTAAATTGCCAAAATCAAATATACTTCCGCCCTTTTCAACAGCGGCAAGAGCGCAAAAGCCTTGACCTGTGGCAAAAGGTGTAGGGGCTGTGCCGTCAACGGTATGTGCAAACCCGCCGTCGCGGTAATATTTCATCAATCCGTCAAAAACGGTGTTGCCGTTCTTTATAAAACGCTTGTCAGCAAAAATATCTATCCCAAGGGTACGCAATGCAATAATAACCTGCGCTGTAGATTCGGCGTTTGCCACACCCCAAGAGCTAAAATCGCCGTCGGGCTGCTGCTGTTTGGAAATCCAAGCCAATGCACGTAAAATTGCGGTGTTAACCTTTTCGTCAGACCTGTATTTCGCCAATGCGGTAACCGCCATAGCGGTAACGTCGATATCGTTTTTGCCGTTGCCGATAGTAAACCCGCCGCTTTCGCTTTGCAGTTCAATCAGCGCGTTTACAATGCTTTCTCTTGTGTTTATCGCATCCTCGGGCACTTTGGTGGGGTATGCATCCAATGCAATCAGCGCCCAAATATATCCGTTTGCACCCTGCGCCCCAAGGTTGCTTCGGTAAAATACACCCTCGGCAATAAGGTCTCTGCCGCCAACAAAACGGGGGTTGCCACCCATGGCATAAATCAAAACCGCGCTTCTGTGCAGGTCTGTAACGTTGTTGCAATCGGGTCTTGGCAAATTTCTTATAAGAGCATATAAATATTCCTTGCCCTTATCGCCCAAAATTGCCGCCGAAAGCGCTTCCCAATCGTGTTGACTGCTACCCGCGTATCGGGCATATTCCGCTTGGGATAACAGCCCCTTTTCTGCATGGGGTTTTGTAAATTCAGTTGTATCTTTATCTGCAAAAACAGGCGTTGCCGTGCAAAACAGTGCTAAAACCGCCAAAAATATGCAGAACGCAGAAATAAAACGTAATTTCATAAAAAGCTCCAAAAGTTGTTATAACTATTTTATCATAAAAAATTACCAATAGCAACAAAATTATATATCGGTTGACACTGTCAAAAATGTGTGTTATAATTTAATAAATAAATTATTAAGTTTTTATGGAGTTGTAGCTATGAACTTCCTGTTCAAAAACAGTAAAGCCAGACCGTATATACTGCTTGTGTTCGATATGGTTTGTTTTTTTGCGGTATGCACGGCATATTATTTGTCAACGTACTATTTGGAAGAATCTCCCGAATTTTCTTTAGACCTATATAACTGCAACGCCCTTATTTTGCTTGGCGCCTTGGTGGTTTTCCGCTTTGCCTTCTTTGTATATTCCACGGCTTGGCGCTTCACCAGCACAAAAGCTTATTTGTTCCTTATCTTCGGCGATTTTTGCGGCGGTATAACTTCTATTATCGTCTCCCGCGCCTTTGGCACTTACGACGGAATATGGTTCTTTATAGATATAACCGCGTTAATCTGTTTGGTTTCAATCACCGCTCGCCTTGTTTACCGTCTAATCTACAAGCGCCGCCATCTTACCCCGTCCGAGGAATCCGGCCCCGCTATAAAGGTTGCCATCGTTGGTGCAGGTCAGCTCGGCGTGCTTTTGGCAACCGACCTTGTAAATAACCGCCGTTCGGTTTACAAGCCTATGTTCTTTATCGAAAAGGACGCAACCAAGGTTGGTAAGCGTGCCTACGGCTTGCCCGTATACCACGAAACCACTTCGGTTTTAGAACAGATTAAAAGGGAAAACATCAGCGAAATTTTTATCGCTATCGCCAATTTAGACAGCGAGGAAGCATCCCGCATATACAGCTTTTACAGCCTAACGGGCTGTAAAATAAAAATTTACGATCTGCCTATCCGCGATACAGACAAAACGGGCAGCGTAAAGCCCACCATACGCGAATTCGAAATCGAGGACCTT
>JAFYOG010000182.1 GCA_017560285.1 Clostridia bacterium | reverse complement strand
TCGGTGCACCAAGAATATTAATAGCCTTTATAAAATTCGCAAGAAAAATCTTAGGCAAATAGGAAGTTAACTATGCACCCTATCGAATCAATCAAAGCCCGTTTTGTTCGTCCAAGACAGCAAAAACGTTTTGAAAAGACGGCTTACGGCAAAAAACTTAAAAAATACTATAACAAGCACAAGGGCGAGCGTTGCTTTATCGTGGCTAACGGTCCAAGCCTTCGCGCCGAGGATTTAGACCTGCTTCACAGCAAGGGCGAAAGCACCTTTGCTATGAACCGAATATTCAAAATCTTCGATCAAACTAATTGGCGTCCGACTTATTACGTTTGCGAGGACGAGCTTATCGCAAAAGATTGCCAAGCGGAAATTAATGCGGTAGAAGCTAATGAAAAGTTTATTCCTATCGAAATTAAATGGTGGCACGATATAAATATCGAAAACGCATTACATTTTCATTTAAACTATGTGGATGCCCTTCGCACTCCCTATAATTTTTCAACAGATGTATCACATCAAATTGATTGCAGAGGAACGGTTACTTGTACTTGCTTGCAGTTTGCCGCATATATGGGCTTTTCCGAGATATATCTTATCGGCGTAGACCATAATTTCCAAAAGGTTATCGATGAAAACGGCAACGTTATCGAGGATAAAACCGTAAAGGACTATTTTATCGAGGGTTACGATGCAGATATAAAGGAATCTGTAATTCATGATTTAGGCACAACGACAAAATCCTACTTGGATGTAAAAAAATATTGCGACGAAACCAAACGCACCACCGTGTACAACGCAACCCGTGGCGGTAAATTAGAGGTATTCCAAAGGGTAGATTTCGATTCACTGTTTAAATAAAAAATGAAGCACATAAATCTTTACGCATATTTCGCAAAAAATCTCGGTGATGACCTAATGGTGGAAATGCTTATAAGCCGTTTCCCCCAATATAGGTTTTATACCGAGCGGGATATAAAAAACGAAACGCTTTTAAAATATCCCAATTTAAAAAACAAAGAATATTACCTTAACCCCAAAAACCATAAAAGATGGTTCAAAAGAACTGTTACAGCGGAATATTGCCGTAAAAAGGTGGAGGAAATCGAAAACAATTGCCTTTGCTCGGTATTTATCGGCGGCTCGCTTTTTGTTCAACGCTCGGATGTTTCAACCGAACAGGTAGATAAACGAATTCAACGTAACAACAGCTATCTTAACCGCGGCCCGCTGTTTGTAATAGGTGCGAATTTCGGCGCATACAGCACCGATTATTTCAAAACGTCTTACGAATCGCATTTCCGCAGCTGTGCCGGCCTTTCCTTCAGAGACAAAGCATCCTACAATATGTTTTGCCATCTGTCCAACGTTCAATACGCTCCCGATTTGGTTTTCGGCTATAATAATTGTCCCAAGCAAACCCAAACAACCAACGAGATTATTATATCCGTTGTAGATATTACCCAAAAATACGGGATGGAAAATTACTGCGAAAACTACGAAAATTTCATTGCTGCGCTTTGCGATTATGCAATAGAAATCGGCAAAACTCCGGTCTTAACGTCCTTTTGCAAAGCCGAAGGGGACGAAGCGGCAATAGAACGTATTTTAAATAAATCAAATAACAGCAGTTTAATAAAAAGATGCTTTTACGACGGCGATATAAAATGC
>JAFYOG010000181.1 GCA_017560285.1 Clostridia bacterium | reverse complement strand
TGGGCGTTTGAAAGCACCCCCGACCAATCCCCTGCCACCAACGACGAAAACGTTAACGTTGAAAACAACGACGCTACCGTTGACGAAATTGTTGACGAGGAAATTATTATCCCCGAAGCCACCGATGACGAAGCCGCACCCGAAGCGCCTGTTGTGCCCGAAAAGCCCGAATATGATTATCCCGATTTTGAATACAAAATCGTAAACGCAAAGGATATTCATTATTGCGGTTGCAACAAAGGGCCTCATTCCTCGCACGCTGACCTTATCGACGGCGTCACCATCGACATTTATTCCCACAAAACGGGCAAGCTTGTTGGTCAGTTGGCAATTGACTCCGAGGATATATTTAGGTATATCTCAAAGCAGATAAGCAGCGAATTTGATTACAACGCACAGACCTTCGAGCCCGACACCGATGACGAAGTTGTTAATCTGCCCAAGGGCGATTACAGAATTGAGGTTTACGCAGGCGTTTGGTTCTCGTATACCTACGGTAACAACACTATGTTCGAGCTTACCCAGTGTACCCTTACCTTCTACGGCGGCGAAATCGCAACCGGCTATATCGATTATCTTATTGCAGATTATATTGCAGAAATCGAAGCAGGCAACGTAGAAGCGCCCGACCCCGAAATGGCGGTTTCCAAGCTTGAATTCAACGGTTTGGAAGGCTATTGGTACGGTCATTGGATCGAAGGCGGCGGTTATCTTCCCGGTTATATGTGGGAAGGCGCAGGACGCTTTACCGAAAGATTCCCCTACGTTGAAGAATAACGCAGAAGAATAGCAAAATCGCAATGGAACTTCGCAGGTAATTCCCCTGTTACCGCGAACACATTCTCCTTTTAAAAAAGCCACCCAAGCAGGTGGCTTTTTGCTTTATAAATATTGGTGCATTTGCTTTATAAATATTGGCGCATTTGCTTTGCCAAATCGTCCTCTAACTGAATAAGACGTGTGGCGATACCGCGGGATTCCGCATCGGCTTGCTTATATTGGTTAAGATATCTGTGCAGGGATTTTACGCCCATATTACAGCCGTCGGTAATAAGGTCGGCTACGGTTTTATCGTTGGGCTCTAAAGCCATTTTCATATTGGTTTTTACCCAAGACATACCCTTTGCGGCGGGGGCGGGCTCTTTTCCCTTTTCGCAATTACAAGAAAGCTTGCCCTTAATTTCGGTAAGCAAGGTTTCGTGCTGGTTGCGGCAATTTGTTAAATCCTCCCGCATATTTTGGGATTTTACGTCGGTTAATACGTTGTTTATAGATGCGATACCCATTTTTACGCCTGCATCGCATTCTCTTAAAAGCTTTATGCTGTCGCTGTGTTCCATTTTTGCCTCCGTTATATTTTTTTATTAGTATTTACCTTTTTATAAAAAATATAACAAAGAAACATCATATAAAAATGCTTAAAACAAATACAGATTGGACAAACAAAAACCGAAGTTGTAGTAACCTACTACGAGCGTTTTTGTTTGTTCAAAATAAAAGGATGGCTGCCGCCATCCTTTTATGTTATGTGTTGTTTTAAGCGTTTTTGTTCGAGCGCGCAAGCGCTTTAGTCGTCGTCCTCTTCGCCGATATTAATAACCTTGCGGGGTGTAATATCGCCTGCTTTGGTAAGGGCAATCTTGGTAAGCATCGGGCCAACAAGCTCGTAGATAAGCACTGCAAACAGGGTGATGTTACGAACTATTGCGCCAACCTCTTCAAACCCCGCGGTGTTAGCAACGATAAGGGACATACCCAAAGCAACGCCCGCTTGGGGAAGAAGGGTAATACCAAGGTATTTAACGATTTTGGGTTCGCACTTAACCGCCTTTGCACTTATTGCCGCGCCAAGCATTTTACCTGCGGCACGAACAAGGATATATACGATACCGATAAGGATTACCGAAAGGCTGCCGAACACGCTGAAATCTAATTCTGCGCCGGAAAGCACAAAGAACAAAAGGAACAAGGGCGCT
>JAFYOG010000180.1 GCA_017560285.1 Clostridia bacterium | reverse complement strand
CGCAGGTATGCACGTTGGTCATATTAAGGCTTACAGCGGCTTGGAGGTTGTTTCCCGCAAGCGCAGAATGGAAGGCTATAACGTTATGTTCCCTATGGGGTTCGACGCCTTTGGTCTTCCCACCGAAAACTATGCTATTAAAACCGGTATGCACCCCCGTGCCGTTACCGATAAGAACATAGAAAAGTTTACAAGCCAGCTAAAGCGGGTTGGTTTCGCTTTCGATTGGACAAGGGTTGTAGACACCACCGAGGAAGATTATTACAAATGGACACAGTGGATTTTCCTTAAGATGTTCGAAAACGGCTTGGTGTTCCGCGATACCGCGTTGGTTAACTATTGCCCCGAATGCAAGGTTGTTCTTTCTAACGAGGATTCACAGGGCGGCAAATGCGATATTTGCCACAGCGACATCGTGCAAAAATCCAAGGACGTTTGGTATTTGCGTATTACCGAATATGCCGATAAGCTTTTAAGCGGCTTGGAGGAAGTTGATTATCTTCCCAACGTAAAGCAGCAGCAGGTTAACTGGATAGGTAAATCCGAGGGCGCTTTCGTTAACTTCAGCCTTAACGGCAAGGAAGATAAGCTTCGCATTTACACCACCAGACCCGATACCCTGTTCGGCGTTACCTTTATGGTTATGGCGCCCGAGCATCCTTTAATAGATAAATACGCCGAAGCCATCGGCAATATGGCAGAAATAGAAGCCTACCGCGCAGAATGTGCAAAGAAGACCGAGTTCGAGCGTACACAGCTTGTTAAAGAAAAAACCGGCGTTTGCATTAATGGTCTTACCGCAATTAACCCCTTAAACGGCAAGGAAATTCCCATTTACATTGCCGATTACGTTATGATGGGCTACGGCACCGGCGCTATTATGGCGGTTCCCGCCCACGATACCCGCGACTGGGAATTTGCCAAGAAGTTCGGTATTGATATTATCGAGGTTATTAAGGGCGGCGATATAGAAAAAGAAGCCTATACCGAAAGCGGCGAAATGGTTAATTCCGGCTTCCTTAACGGCTTTAACAACAAAAAGGATTCTATCCGCCGTGCAATAGAGGAATTAGAAAAGCTTGGCTGCGGCGAGGGCGGCGTTCAGTACAAAATGAAGGACTGGGCGTTTAACAGACAGCGCTATTGGGGCGAGCCTATTCCCATTATTCACTGCGAAAAATGCGGTATGGTTGCCGTTCCTTACGAAGAACTTCCCTTGCGCTTGCCCAATATGACAGAATTTGCCCCCGGCGTGGGCGGCGAATCGCCCTTGGCAAGAATTGACGAATACGTTAATTGCACATGCCCCAAGTGCGGCGGCAAGGCAAAGCGGGAAACCGACACCATGCCCCAATGGGCAGGCTCCTCTTGGTACTTCCTGCGTTATTGCGACCCCAAGAACGAAAACGCCTTTGCAAGCGAAGAAAACCTTAAATATTGGTTGCCCGTAGATTGGTATAACGGCGGTATGGAGCACGTTACCCGCCATATGATTTATTCCCGCTTCTGGCACAAGTTCCTTTACGATATGGGCTTGGTTCCCGTTGCAGAACCCTATGCAAAGCGTACCGCACAGGGCTTAATTCTTGGCCCCGACGGCGAAAAGATGAGCAAATCCAAGGGTAACGTAGTAGACCCCAACGACGTTGTTGACGAATACGGCGCAGACGTTTTGCGTGTATACATTTTGTTTATGGGCGATTACGGCTCTGCCGCACCCTGGTCCCAAAGCAGCGTTCGCGGCTGTAAGAGGTTCTTAGAGCGTTTTGCCGCATTGGAAGAAATTATCGGCGCGCCTAACGAAAAAATAGTTCGTGCCGCACACAAAACCATTAAAAAGGTTACCAGCGATATCGAGGATATGAAGTTCAACACCGCTATTGCGGCGATGATGAGCTTCCTTAACGAGGTATACGCTGTTGGCAGTATCGATAAAGAAAGCCTTGTGGCTCTTACAAAGCTTCTTTGCCCCTTTGCCCCCCATATTTGCGAAGAAATGTGGGAAAAGCTTGGTATGAACGGCTTCTGCTCTACCGCGCCTTGGCCTGCATACGACGAAGCGTTAACGGTTGATAACGAAATCGAAATCGCCGTTCAGGTTTGCGGTAAGCTTAAGGGCACCGTGGTTATCCCCGCAGGGGCAGAGGAAGATGTTGCTTGGGATGCTATTACCAAAAACGAAAACGTTATGGCGGCTATCGAGGGCAAAACCATCGTTAAAAAGATTTATATTAAAGACAAAATATTTAATATAGTTGCAAAATAACAGGAGGTTTTTTATGGATACCATTAAGATTAACAAAGGTAATGCACAAATCGTTGCTCACAGAGGTCTTTCCGGATTAGAGCGCGAAAACACCGCTTCCGCATTCGTTGCGGCAGGCAACAGAAGCTATTTCGGTATTGAAACCGACGTTCGCGTAACCGCAGACGGCAATTTTATATTGCTTCACGATGACGATGCCGTTCGTTGCGGCGGCGATTACATCATTCCCGAAAAATCCACCTTGCAGACCATTCAATCGGTTCAGCTTTACGATATGGACGGCAAGCGCGGCAGAGTAGACCTTCGCATACCCGAAATGGTAGATTACCTTCGCATTTGCAAGCGTTACGATAAGGTTTGCGTCCTTGAATTTAAGGGCTATTTCAGCGTAGAAAATATGGAAAAGGTCGTAGAGATTGTTAAAAACGAATATTGCTTGGAAAAGATGATATTTATTTCCTTCTCTATCGACAACCTAAAGAACCTTCGCGCGGTATGCCCCGAATCCCATTGCCAATTCCTTACCGGCGAATACAAGCAGGAAATTATCGATATGCTTAAAGAGCTTAAGATGGGTATCGACATTTGGTCCACCGCCATTACCGAAGAAGCTCAGGTTAGACATATGTTGGAGGAAGGCTTGGAGGTTAACGTTTGGACCGTAGACAACAAAGAGCTTGCCGAAAAGCTTATTTCTTGGGGCGTTCAGTACGTAACCAGCAACATTTTGGAATAAAAAGCAAAACAAAAAGACGGTTGATTTTTCAACCGTCTTTTTTATTGCAATTAATGGGTTTTAATACAAAATATTATTTTATTCTATAACCAACGGCATAAAATCCAAATAATCTGCCGCCACAAGGGTGGCGGTTGCGCCTGCGATTTGGTGCACCAAGCGGCTTTTTTGCGCGCCGTGCAGGTGACCGTAAAATACCCTTTTTATTTGGTATTCGTGCAGTACGTCGCAAATGCGAAGGCATCTTACGTCCCCATAGGCGGGTGGGTAATGCAAAAACACCAACAGCTCTTTGTTGGGGAACTGCT
>JAFYOG010000029.1 GCA_017560285.1 Clostridia bacterium | reverse complement strand
GCTTTCGCTGCGGTAGGTTTTGTTGTTTTCGGGGTTGTTAAGGTCAATTTCATAAAAATCGGTGGTACCGTTTGTAAAGCTGTACCAAACCGCCTTGCCGTTGGCAACAACGGGCACACAATCCGAAAGTGTCGCGTTGGCAATTTCACCCTCGATACCGCCGAAAACGCCCTTGCCGTCTGCAAACCCGTAATAAACCGTTCCCTTATAGCTCCACAACAGCAAAAACTTGTCGGCGCTTACCTTTACCAAGTGGGGACAGCTTGCCTTATCGGTATCTGCGGTAAAGTTGGTAACCTTGCGGGTAACAATTTGGTCGGTTGCCTTGTCCACCGCGGTTAAATAAATATTCCTTGCGGTATCGTTTCTAAAATTGTCGTCCAGCTTTACCGCGCTGTACGCGATAATATAATTGCTGTCGGAATATTCAAACCCGCCTATTTCGGCGGCGGTGTGGTTTTCCCCAAATTCGCCGGGGAAGGGGATAGCCTCTGTATAACTGCAATCCCAAGTGTTAAACCCGTTTTCCGAAATTTGGTCGGGGTATTTAATAATCACTGCCGACCTTGGGTAAGCATCGCCGTGGTCAAGGGCAATAATTTTGCTGTCGTCTATAAGCACAAACTGGTTAAAGGAATGTGAAACGTACCCCGCACCAACGTTGGCAACACCGGTGTGTTGGTCAATAATTTCCATTGCTTCGGTATCTATTTGCAGCATAACGTTGGCTTGGTGGTGGTATCCGTCGTCGGTTAAATACATCTCGTGGCTGGTGCGTATAAATAGATATTTACCGCTTTTTGCAAACCGCAACGAGCCCGCATCAAAGGGGATATAGGTGTTGCAATCGAAAAGCCCCACCGAGTTTATTCTGTTCCAATTTTTATCGTATTTCGTAACCCTAAAGCATTCTACCGCAGCAAGCTCTTGGGGATTGTTATCCCCCGAAACAATATAAAAATTATTCCCGTCGGCAAAAAAACCGCCAAAAACACTTAGCTCGCGGTTTATAAGCTTTTTGGAAATCAGTTTATAATCGTTATCGTAATATTCTACAAGATATTTCAGCTTAACACCCTCGGCTTGAAACCGCATAAACCCGTCTGCCGTGGGAATAAGATAAGATTTTATAGGGTCGCTGTGATAATAGGTATAACCGTTGGCGTTAAGGTTGGTACCCGTTATATCGGTGCAAACGTTATCCGCCGTGGCGTAAAACCCAAAGGCCGAAAGCATAAAAACAGCGGTTAAAGCCCAACATAAAGCTTTTTTGGCAAATCTCATAAAATTACCCTCCTTACGTTTCCTTTATTAAAGTATACCATACTGCCCAAAACAATTACAACCCCAAAACCTCTTTTTCCAAAAAATCGCAAAAGAAAAAGAGCCTTTTTCGGCTCTTTTTGTTTTTATTAAACGTTAAATCTAAACAGAACAACGTCGCCGTCGTTCATAACGTATTCCTTGCCCTCGCTGCGAACCAAGCCTGCCTCTTTGCAAGCGGTTAACGAGCCCTTTTCTATAAGGTTATCGTAGGAAACAACCTCGGCGC
>JAFYOG010000179.1 GCA_017560285.1 Clostridia bacterium | reverse complement strand
TCAGTCAGCCTATGGTAAATAAGCCCGGCACTACCTTTTGCTACGATACCGGTGCTACAACCATGTGCGGCGCGGCGGTAGAACGCGTTACCGGCAAAAAGCTGGTGGATTTCCTTGACGAAAAATTGTTTTCTAAATTAGATATCAAAAAGCCCCGTTGGGACGAATGCACCGACGGCCAAACTTTTGGCGGCACGGGGCTTTACCTTTCCGGCGACGATATTATAAAGTTCGGCACAATGCTAAAGCAAAAGGGAATTTATAACGGCCAACGCATTGTGAGCGAGGAATATTTGGCAAAGGCGACCTCGGTTCAAGCCTCTACCGCAGGTAACGGCTCTTCCGATTGGACTGCGGGCTACGGCTATCAGTTCTGGATGAACCAAAACGACGGCTTCCGCGGCGACGGCGCCTTTGGTCAGTTCTGCTACGTCTTCCCCGAAAGCGATATGGTGGTTGCCATCACGGGCGAATCCGGCAACACCGTTGACGAGGTTAATTTTATGTACGAGCTGCTTGGCAACCTTTACGGCGAAAGCGGCGAGGAAAGCATCGGGCGGCTTACGGCTCTTACAAAAAGCGTATATAAGCCCGCCGTTACAGCCGAAGGCTTTAATCAGGATATAAGCTTCGACCTTGAACCCAACAGATCGGATATAAGCAAAATCCGTTTCTTCGGCGAAAGGCTTTTGCATATCGAATTCCATACCGATTACGGCAAAAAAGAAATCGTTTGCGGCAACGGCGAATATATTTTAAACCACGTATTGCTAAAAAATCTTTGCGCGGGCTTGGATATAAGAGACGAGCGCAAGGATACGATAGAGCGGGTTAACCTGTTTTGCGCCTATGAAAAAATCGGCGAGGGTGTATATAAGCTAACCCTGCGCCATTCCGATAAACCCCACAACCAGCATTGGTACGTGGATTTTAACACAGGCAAAATCGATATAAAGCTTATGGTTGGCACTATCCAAACCACACAGCTTGTATTTATAAAGTAAAACTCATCGAAAAGGAACAACTAATGGTAAACTTCAAGTACAAACAGATGAATTCTGTTTCGGAATCCGACATTAACGCCTATGCCGAAAAATTGGCGTTGGCAGACAAATACCTCCGCGAAAAAAGCGGCGCAGGCAACGATTTCTTGGGCTGGCGGGACCTTAACGTGCGCCCCGAAGGCGAAGAATACGCTCGCATTAAGGCTTGCGCACAGCGCATCCGCGAAAACAGCGATATTCTTATCGTTATCGGCATCGGCGGTTCTTATCTCGGCGCCCGCGCGGTTATAGAATATTTAAAAACCCCTTATCACAATCAGCTAAAGACAGGCGACCCCGAGGTATACTTCCTTGGCAATTCTTTCTCCGGCGGCGAGCTTAACGCGGTGCTTTCCCTTTGCGAAAACAAGCGCGTAAGCCTTAACGTAATAAGCAAATCCGGCACCACCACCGAAAGCGCCGTTGCCTTCCGTATCCTTCGTGAATATATGGAATCCCGCTATGGCAGGGAAGAGGCGGCAAAAAGAATTATTGCCACTACCGATGCCAACCGCGGCGCATTGCTTTCCTTGGCAAAGCAAGAGGGCTACGAATGCTTTGTTATTCCCGATGACGTCGGGGGCAGATTTTCGGTTCTTACCGCAGTAGGCTTGCTTCCTGCCGCCGTTGCGGGTGTAGATACCGATGCACTTCTTAACGGCGCTATCGCCCAGCGCGATGCTATTATGAACGCAGGCCTCGATAACCCCTGCTATAAATACGCAGTGGTTCGCAACGTAATGCTTGATAAAGGCAAAACCAACGAGCTTTTGGTTTCCTACGACCCCGATTTCCGTTTTATGGGCGAATGGTACAAGCAGCTTTTGGGTGAAAGCGAGGGCAAGGATAAAAAGGGCTTGTTCCCCGCATCCGTTACCTACAGCAGCGATCTGCATTCCTTGGGTCAGTTCGTGCAGGACGGCTCCCCCATTATGTTCGAAACCATCGTTCGCGCCACCAACCCCGACCCTAATTCCCCCAAGCTGCCTTTTGATACCGCCAACGGCGACGGATTAAACTTCCTTACCGGCGCAACAATGGACGAAATTAACGAAAAGGCAATGATGGGCACCCTGCTTGCACACCGCGACGGCGGTACCGACAGCGCAATTATCGATTTCGGCGGCAAGGATGCCTATTCCTTGGGCGAGCTTATCTATTTCTTCTTTGCGGCATGCGCAATTTCGGGCTATATTTTGGGTGTAAACCCCTTCGACCAACCCGGTGTAGAAGCATATAAAAAGAATATGTTTGCGCTCTTGGGCAAGCCCGGTTACGAGGATGGCAAAGAAGCACTTTTGGAAAAAATCAAAACAATATAGTAATATGGTATTGATTTTTTGGTAAATATGTTGTAAAATACTAACACAAAACAGTTTTGCTTTTCCGATTTAGGCAAAACTGCCCTAAAAATTCCACGAAATCGGAAGAACGGAGTTAAATTATGCAACTTATCGTAGGATTAAAAGGTACAGGCAAAACCAAAACCCTTATCGAGGAAGTAAACAGAGCTTCCAACGAAACCAAGGGCGTTGTAATTTGCATTGAATACGGCAGAAAGCTTAACAGCGACATCACCACCCGTGCACGTCTTGTAGACGCATTGGAATACGGCATCGACAGCGCCGATAAACTTTACGGCTTTGTTTGCGGTATGTTCGCTTGTAATTACGATATTACCGAACTTTATATCGACAGCGCACTAAAAATCTGCGCAGACGACGTAGCAGCCTTCGAAGAATTCGTTGTAAAGACCGCAAAGCTTGCAGACCTTTACAAGATCGAATGCATCGTTACCGCTTCCTGCGAAGCAGCAACCCTTAGCGAAAAGGTTAAAGGCTTTATTAAATAATGAACAATAAAAAAAGCCTTGGCTTTCTGTGCGGCTTCCGCGCCTTGGCGGCGTATTCTGCCATAAGCTTCTTTTGGCTGGCGTTTATTTCTATGACAGTAAACTCCAACGAAAATTTGGGCATAAGCAGCTTTGCCGACAGATTGCTCTTCAGTAACCTTGCAATCGCACTGTTTTCGGTGGTTTACGGCTTTTCTGCGCTTATAATGCGCGCCAAAAAGCTTTCTAACCCCGCAAAATATTCCTTGCATATTTTGGTTAACTATATAACCGCAATGGTTAGCGTTTACGCGCTGTTCTCTAACGTATCCGACAGCTACGTTACCCCCAAAACCTGGATAGTAATGGTGCTTGTTGCTACCGTTATCTTCTTCGTAATCTACGGTGCGGTTATGCTTTCGATTAACCTTATAAAGAAAAAGCTAAAGTAAATAATGCAAAATAAAAATCCACCCGAACGGGTGGATTTTTGTTATTATATTGCGTAAGTACCAAAGTATGCCCGCTTGAGCAAGAGGTAATCTCTTGCATCAATTTTTCCGTTGCCGTTAATATCGGCAACTTCTTGGGGACAGGTAAGGGTATATGTTCCGAAATATGCACGCTTTAACAAAAGATAATCTCTTGCATCTATCTTTCCGTTTTGGTTTATATCGCCGACCCCGTCGGGCAAATCGGTGCCTATATCCCCCACGGTAATATCTACGGTAAAGCTTACCTCGGGGGCGTATTTATGGCTTGCG
>JAFYOG010000002.1 GCA_017560285.1 Clostridia bacterium | reverse complement strand
ACCCTAAAGGTTAAGGTATTGCCCCCCGAGCCCGAGCCTACCCCCGACGAGCCCGTTGCCACCCAAGACGAGGATAACGGTATATCTGCTTGGCCGGGAATAATTATTACCTTGGCAGTGCTGATAATAGCCGCCTTGGTAATGGTTTACATTAAAAACAATCAACCCGAGGATTAATACAAAAAATTAAAAGGTGTGCAGATTAATCTACACACCTTTTTTATTGTACCTTTTTGCAGGGTTGGGATTATAAGCTTTCTATAAATGCAAGCAAAAGATTTTTTTGTTTTGGGGATAGCTTGGAAAACGCCGCCGCAATTTCGTCAGCATCCGAGTTATCGTCAAAAAACTCCTTCATTGTGATGCTCATAGCATCGCACAGCAACTGTAAATGACTAACCGTGATGTCGGCTTGCCCAAGTTCGACACGTCGCAAATGCGTTTGTGATACCCCTGCCCTCTCTGCCAAGCCGTTTTGGGTATATCCGCATCGCTCTCTCAACCCACGGAGTCGCTTGCTAACATCCATCAAATGACACCTCTCTTAGTCTTATAAGAATATGTTAACACAAAACCGATGGGGAAATAAGTCTTATAAGGTTGACATATTAGTCTTATAGTGCTATAATGTTGTTGTGTTAGTGTTTTAACACTTGCGAAAAATAAATTTAAATAAGAAAAGAGTGAAAACCTATGGGAGAAAGCGAGAAAAAAGCGTTAATACAGAAATTAGAAGCTATTTCGGAGCTAAACGACCGTGCTTCTGCTATTACTCGAAAAATGAAAACCTACACCCCCGAGGATAACTACGAACGTGAGGTTATTCCCCAATTCTTCCCCGGAGATTTTGATAGCAGCGAGGAACGTCTGGACTTGGAATCGTCGATTGACCACAGCGACGAGGATGCTATCGAGCAAATGGCGAGCGAATACGATATGCGATACGCTCCCCGAAAACCCGCAGAACCCCGCGTTAAGGAATTTGAATATCGTCAGGATAGCGAATCCCAATCTAAGCAAGCCAAGTTTGGCTGTTTTTCGTATATAGCAGGCGCAATCGGCGCGTTTTTCCTTTTAAGCTTAATAATCGGCTCTGCCGAGGGTGCGGTGGGAACTATTGCAACTATTGCCATAATTTTCGCATCGTTGTTTGTGTTCTTCAGATACAAGATTAAGCTTATACAAAAAGAAGTTGATGAAAATAAAGCTAACGCCTTGGAAGTATATACCGACCAAAAAAACACTATTATGTTTGATTACGAAGAAAAGCTGCGCAATTACGAAAGTGAAGCAGAGGCTTACGCTCAAACACGTGAAAACTTTTTGCAACAATACTCCGAATGGCGTGAATCATACTTGGAATGTCAAGCTGAGGAATGTGAAATTGCCAAAAAACTCGAAGCAGACAGAGTTGCGGGCGTAGAAAAAATAGAAGCCGAGGAATTTAACCCCGTTATACAGGAAATGGCAAGCATTAATGACATTATTGCAATAGAATATTTGCCTGCAATTAAGATTATTATCGATCTTTTAAAAAGCGGTCGAGCTGATGACCTTAAGGAAGCCATAAACCTATACGAAGATATCGTATACCGCGAAAGACAGCTTCAGCTTGAAAGAGAACGTGAACAGCAAAGACGGCGTGAGGAACAACAACGTCGAGAGGCCGAAGAACGCCGTTATCAGGAAGAAAAGCAGTTCCGCGAAGACCAAGAAAGACAACGTCAACGCGAGGCAGAACAGCAACGGGCAGACGAAGAACGCCGTTACCGTGAGGAAGTTCGCGCCCGCAAGGAAAGCGAAGCAGAAGCTCGCAAGCGAGAATATATGGAAAAAGAACGGCTTAGAAAAGAAAGCCACAGAGCGCAGATGGATCGCATAGATCAAGAGCGTAAGCAACGGGATGCGGGTCAAGCACAATGCAGAGCTTGCATTCACTGCGGACATTGTAATATGTCGATACATAACAACGCGCCCACATGTACAGGTTTTAGACCAAGGTAAATAAGACAAAAGGTCTTAAATATAAGGAGGAAATAAAAATGGGATTTTTGGACAACTTTTTAAAAAAATTAGGAGCAAAGCTTGCCACACGATACGGCATAATTCCCTCGGGAAAATATAAAGATTGCCATATAGCGTTGGGCAATGCTCCCAAAGAAAAGGTATCTGTAGCAAACAGCTTTTCTCAAGTGATTATTTTGAACAAGGATGAGGAATTAGCGCGCTTTAATATCGCAAAGGATATAGAAGATATTGAATATGCAGAAACTATTAAATTCCCTGCAACCGGCAGCGACGGCTACAGATGCAAAATAACATTTGCAGACGGAAACAACTGTGAGGTAGATTTGTTCCCCAGCAAAGCCCTTGTTTTTTACAACAATCTAAAATCCAAGATGCGCGAAGAAACATTAGAGTTTTTTAAAAACACACTTAACGTATAAACATAAAAAGAACCGATTTAATCGGTTCTTTTTTGTTGTATTTTTCTTTTATGCTCTGCGCTGTTATGCGCGTTTGCCGAGCATATATACTTGTTCCTCTTTAAAGGTTTTCCAGCTGCCATCGCTAATGGCGGCACGGATTTTTTCCATAAGCTTATTATAGAAATAAAGGTTATGGATAACGCAAAGGCGCATTCCCAACAGTTCCCTTGCCTTGAACAAGTGGCGAATATATGCGCGGGTATAGGTTTGGCATACGGGGCAATCGCACTTTTCGTCAATGGGGCGGTTATCCAGCTGGTATTTGAAATTATTAATATTAAGCAAGCCTTCGCTTGTGAACAAATTGCCGTGGCGGGCATTGCGGGAGGGCATTACGCAATCGAAGAAATCTATACCTCTGTCAACAGCCTCTAAAATATTTACGGGGGTGCCTACGCCCATAAGGTAGCGGGGCTTGTTTTTGGGCATATGGGGCTCGCAAGCCTCGATAATACGGTACATTTCGTCGGCAGTTTCGCCAACGGCAAGGCCGCCGATGGCATAACCGGGTAAATCGAGCTGTGCAATTTCCTGCATATGGCTTATGCGGATATCCTCGAACACACCGCCCTGATTTATACCGAACAAAAGCTGGTTTTTGTTTATGGTTTCGGGCAAGGAATTAAGACGGTCCATCTCTGCCTTGCAACGGTAAAGCCAGCGGGTGGTGCGGTCTACCGAATTTTTAATATAACGGCGGTCGGAAAGGGAGGAGGGGCATTCGTCAAACGCCATTGCGATGGTAGATGCAAGCTTGGATTGGATTTGCATACTTACCTCGGGGCTCATAAATATCTTTGCGCCGTCCATATGGGATTGGAAGGTAACCCCTTCCTCGGTTATATTGCGAAGCTGTGCAAGGGAGAAAACCTGAAATCCGCCGCTGTCGGTAAGAACCGGCTTATCCCAATTAAAGAACTTGTGGATACCGCCAAGCTTATAAACCACGTCTTCGCCGGGGCGAACGTGCAAATGGTAGGTGTTGGAAAGCTCCACCTGACAGCCGATATGCTTTAAATCGCCGGTGGAAATACCGCCCTTTATTGCGGCAGAGGTGCCTACGTTCATAAACACGGGGGTTTGGATATCGCCGTGAACTGTTTTAAATGTACCCGTGCGGGCGGTGCCGCAGGTGTTATGTATTGTAAAGCTCATATAAATTTACCTATCAAAATATTTTTCTACTTCCCTTTTGGGAATGGTTTTTATAAAAGGTCTGCCGTGGGGGCAATATCGCAGGGATGGGTTTTCGGAAAGCATACGCACGACGTTTTCGTCATCCTCGGGGCGGTTTTTTACCCCTGCCTTTAGCGCCGCCTTGCAGGCAACGGTATAAAGTGCGCGGTCGCAACGCTCGCTAAAGGAAAGATGGTTGCCGTTAAACAGTGCGTTGGCAAAATCCTCTAACAGCGATGCAAGCCCTTTTAGGTTATGCAGGGTGGCAGGCACAGAGCGAACTATAATACTGCCGTCGCCGAAGGATTCTATATTAAAGCCCTTTTCGGCAAGATATGCGGAATTTTCCAAAAGTATTTCGGCTTGTTCTCTGCCCAAATCTACGGGTACGCCGGATAAAAGCTCCTGCACGTGAAGCTCTTTGTTCTTGGCAAGCTGTTCGTACAAAATACGCTCGTGGGCGGCGTGCTTATCGATAACCAAAATATTATCGGCGGTTTCTACGAATATATATGCATCGTAGGCTTGACCTATCATACGCCAATAAGGGGTTTGGGGGGCGATGGTTTGCTGTTCTTCCTCTTGTTCCGCAATTACCAAAGGTTCGTTTTGGGGCAATTTATCGCTGAACACAAACTCGGTTTCGGGGGAAATTATATCATCCTCGCCAAGGTTGGGCACAAAAGCGTTGGGAGCGGGTGCAGGCTTTTTTTCCTGCGGTTTTAGGGGTTGATTGAAGAAGCACACGTCTGCAGGCTTTTCGGGGGCTTTAAACTGCGGGCGCTCGATTTCCTCTTGGGGAAGTGTTGCGGTATCGAAGATAAGGGGTTCTTCCGTTGGCTCTGCCGCTTTTACCAAGGGTGCATCCTTGGGGATAGCTTCCAAAGCGGTTTTTATGCCGTAATATACGGCGCGGAACACGTCCCGCTCCGATGCGAACTTAATT
>JAFYOG010000028.1 GCA_017560285.1 Clostridia bacterium | reverse complement strand
GCTTTCGCTGCGGTAGGTTTTGTTGTTTTCGGGGTTGTTAAGGTCAATTTCATAAAAATCGGTGGTACCGTTTGTAAAGCTGTACCAAACCGCCTTGCCGTTGGCAACAACGGGCACACAATCCGAAAGTGTCGCGTTGGCGATTTCGCCCTCGATACCGCCGAAAACGCCCTTGCCGTCTACAAAGCCGTAATAAACCGTTCCCTTATAGCTCCACAACAGCAAAAACTTGTTGGCGCTTACCTTTACAAACTGCGGACAGCTTGCCTTATCGGTATCTGCGGTAAAGTTGGTAACCTTGCGGGTAACAATTTGGTCGGTTGCCTTATCCACCGCGGTTAAATAAATATTCCTTGCGGTATCGTTTCTAAAATTGTCGTCCAGCTTTACCGCGCTGTATGCAATAATATAATTGCTGTCGGAATATTCAAACCCGCCTATCTCGGCACCGGTGTGGTTTTCCCCAAATTCGCCGGGGAAGGGGATAGCCTCTGTATAACTGCAATCCCAAGTATTAAACCCGTTTGCCGAAACTTGGTCGGGGTATTTAATAATCACTGCCGATCTTGGGTAGGCATCGCCGTGGTCAAGGGCAATAAGATTGTTGTTTTCTATAAGAATGAATTGGTTAAAGGAATGTGAAACATACCCCGCCTCAACGTTGGCAACGCCGGTTTGTTGGTCGGTAATCGTCATGGCTTCGGTATCTATTTGCAGCATAACGTTGGCTTGGTGGTGGTACCCGTCGTCGGTTAAATACATCTCGTGGCTGGTGCGTATAAAAAGATATTTGCCGCTTTTTGCAAACCGCAAAGAGCCTGCATCAAAGGGGATATAGGTGTTGCAATCGAAAAGCCCCACCGAGTTTATTCTGTTCCAATTTTTATCGTATTTAGTAACCCTAAAGCATTCTACCGTAGCAAGCTCTTGGGGATTGTTATCCCCCGAAACAATATAAAAATTATTCTCGTCGGCATAAAAACCGCCAAAAACACTTAGCTCGCGGTTTATAAGCTTTTTGGAAATCAGTTTATAATCGTTATCGTAATATTCTACAAGATATTTCAGCTTAACACCCTCGGCTTGAAACCGCATAAACCCGTCTGCCGTGGCTATAAGATAAGATTTTATAGGGTCGCTGTGATAATAGGTATAACCGTTGGCGTTAAGGTTGGTGCCCGTTATATCGGTGCAAACGTTATCCGCCGTGGCGTAAAACCCAAAGGCCGAAAGCATAAAAACAGCGGTTAAAGCCCAACATAAAGCTTTTTTGGCAAATCTCATAAAAGTGCCCTCCTTACGTTTCCTTTATTAAAGTATACCATACCGCCCAAAACAATTACAACCCCAAAACCTCTTTTTCCAAAAATTCGCAAAATAAAAAAGCACCGTTTTGCGGTGCTTTTTGTTTTGTTAATTAATATTAAGCCTCGACATTAATTCGGTATAGCACAAATATCTGTACTCCTCCTGCCATTCGTCCTCTTCCAAATATCTTTTTAGCAGCTCTTCGTTTGTAAGAGCCTCGATCTCGGCGATCCATTTGTTAAAGTTAGGAATGCTTTCGGGCTGTTTTATAGGCGAAAGATGCAAATATTCGGTACCGTTTTCGTTAATAGAAAACGGGGCAGAGCATCGCGAGCATACCCCAACTGTTGCATCGTGGGGATACACCAGCTCCTTTTTGCATTCGGGGCACTGCACAAAACTGTGTCGAGCGGTCTTTGGCTTTTCTTTGGGGTCTTCCTTTGGAATATTAATCCCTGCCGCCTCGTAGCGCTTAGCGCGCATTTCGGCTTTTTTGTTTGCTAACGCTTCGGCTTCGGCTTTAGATCTTTCAAAGCTTTCCTTTTGTGCCTTTTCGAACTCGTCTCGTTCTTCTTTTGGGGCATACTGCAGAGTAACTGCCTTTTTTATTATCTCTAAATTCTCGGCATTTTGACCGTATGCATAAATTATCCAAGCGAGCACCAGCGCCGATATCACACCACTTATGGCGATCAGTAAAAAAGATAGGTCCTCGAAATGAAACGAAAGCCATATTCCCGTTATAATCGAGCTAATCGTGGTTAAATAAAACGTTGCAACGGCAGCGCCTTTAATTTTAGAGCCAACGTTATTAAACATAAATAGCCTCCGTTGGAATTAAACGTTAAATCTAAACAGAACAACGTCGCCGTCGTTCATAACGTATTCCTTGCCCTCGCTGCGAACCAAGCCTGCCTCTTTGCAAGCGGTTAACGAGCCCTTTTCTATAAGGTTATCGTAGGAAACAACCTCGGCGC
>JAFYOG010000178.1 GCA_017560285.1 Clostridia bacterium | reverse complement strand
TGCAGGTCTTTACAGCGATTGCGTAGCAAAGGCTACCACCATTCAGTACGGCGGTTCTATGAACGCAAAGAACTGCGACGAGCTTCTTTCCAAGGAAAACGTTGACGGCGGTCTTATCGGCGGCGCTTCCTTAAAGGCTCCTGATTTTGCTACCATTATCAACGCGGCTCTCTAATAGCGAATATACTTTAAATAACAAAAAGCTCTGCATTTGCAGGGCTTTTTTGTTTGTTATTTGTTGTAGGGGCGGCGCTTGCTCCGACCGTTATTTTAAAATGTAGGGGCGGCGCTTGTCTCCGCCCGTGTTTTATTTTATGCGTAACTTACGTTATGTGGCAATGGTTCCGTCGGAATAATACTTATCATAAATCCATTTTCCCGGATTATGTTCTATATAGGAAATCGTGTTATATAAATCTTTTTCATTGCGTATTACATGGTCGAAATAAGAACGTTGAAATATGTTCCTTTTATTTAACAGCTTTGCACAATCTGTGCTAACTAATGATTTATAGGCACGTACAATATTTGAAATCTTTTCTTTTTTATCCGTTTCGTTTAGCACAGAAATTAAAAGGTGAATATGATTAGGCATAATTGTATGGGCAATGATTTCTATAAAGTTATACCGTTGTTCTAATAAACCTATATGCTTTTCGGCAATCAGTCCTATTTCCGTAAGCTCTACGGTTGCGCTTTCCAAATCCTGTTTTATTTTTATTTTCGAAAAAATATTCTTACGGTTTTCACTGCAAATAGTTATAAAATATATTCCGTCTTGCGAATAATCGAAGTCCTTTAAACGAATATCCTTTCTGATAGGAAATTTCATAATTTCACCGCCTTTTAAATATAGTTTATACCTAAAATTTTATATGTCAACAGAAAATGGAGGATTTTTAATAATCTATCCATTGCGGGCGCGCACAAGGAGCGCCCCTACGTTATAATTTTTGCCATATTCGTTGACGTATGTCTGTGAAAAAATTTTAGCGAGAAGTGAAGAGGTAAGAGAGAAAAAAGAAAAGGACAGGCGAACCTGTCCTTTTATTTATATAAATTCATATTTTTCAAGGACATGTGCCTTGAAAAATATACCTTGGAGGTTCGCAAATGCGGACATTTATGCACGCATTTGGCGCGAGCGCACGAAGCTCACAAAAAACAACCCGAAGCAAAAGCTTCGGGTTGAAAGCGTTAGCGCTTCTCGGGGGATATAACGATTTTTCTGTCGGCGCCTTCGCCGATGGAACGGGTGGTTACACCCTCGATATCCTGACATGCGGAATGGATAATTCTGCGCTCGTAAGAGCTCATAGGCTCTAAAGCGAAGCTGCGCTTATATTTAAGCACCTTTTCGCTCATACGCTTTGCCACGCCGCGCAAGGTTTCGGCACGCTTTTCGCGGTAGCCCTGAACGTCTACGGTAACGCGGTAGAAGTTCTTCTTTTGAATATTTGCGGCAAGGGTAGCAAGATATTGCAGGGAATCTAAAACGTCGCCTCTGCGGCCGATTAGAATGCCCAAATTGTTGCCGTTGATGGTTATAAGTGCGCCTTCGTCGTCCTGCTCGGCAATTTCTACGGTGGCGTTTAAAGACATATTGTTAACAATATTTTCGATAAATTCCAACGCGCGAAGTGCGGGGGTGGATTTAACGGTTACAGAAACCCTTGCATCTACCGCACCGATACCCAAAATG
>JAFYOG010000177.1 GCA_017560285.1 Clostridia bacterium | reverse complement strand
TCGAAGTGGGAACGAATCCGAGCGCCGTCGGGGACGGATGCAGCGAGGATGAGTTCGTGCCGCGGTCGAAATTTTGCGTAGCGCTCAGCAAGCCAAAAATTTCGGGCACCGCAAACCGGACATAACGGGGCGTAGACCCGTCTGTAGTGTACCTTTTAAAAACGGATACAACTTAATATTTTCTATATACGCAGAGGTATCGAAGTGGTCATAACGGGGCTGACTCGAAATCAGTTTGAGAGCAATCTCACGAGGGTTCGAATCCCTCCCTCTGCGCCAAAACGGAAAACCATCCAAACGGATGGTTTTTTGTTTTGTTGTGAAGGGATTCGAAGGGCGAGGAAAAATGTGTCGGGGACATATTTTTACCGCCACGGGGGGAGCAGACGCGCGGTGGAAGAGGCACGGAGTGCCGTTTGTAGACGTGAAGTCTACGGAGAATCCCTCCCTCTGCGCCAAGCCCCTTAAAACAAATATTTTTTAAGACTTTTCGTTTGTAATAGAATTGGTGTGCTATTGAAATTTTTATGAATATATGTTATACTCTTTGTGTTATTTGTTGTCATAATAAGCAAAGGAGTTCATAATGGATAAATTTGATTTAGAAGAAAAAATTTTAGGCGGCATTTTTGGTACAATATCTATTGTTGCTACTATAATCGAAATGTGCGCTAATGGTTTTTCAACCGCGACAGTTTTTGGCGCAGTTAAAGATATCTTCGGAACACTTGTTGTTGTAGTTTTGTTTATCACTGTAATGAAAGCTCTAAAACCGAAAAAAGCGAAAAATTTCCGTGAACTTTTGAACACATCTATGGAAAAGGTCGAAGCGAACTATGCCCCGCTGATTAGAAAGGCCGTTATTAAAGAAACCGACACAGACGCAAAAGTAAATAAACTGCAGAACTTTATCCGATACGAGATCGGAAGCAATATGAATGCACTTTTTGGCGAAGATTGCGGAAATTACATAAGATTTTTTGATATTGATGCAACCACACCGAACGCTATTGTTTTCCCCATTAGAGAAACCTTTTTTGGCAATAAAGAAAATGCCCCTTTTAACGCTGAAACAATCATATATAAGATTTCAAACAGTCTTCAAAAAAGATTTACCGATTATCAAGTCAAGGGTGATATAAAGAAAAAGGAAATTGTTGTAAGCTTCAATAAAACACTGTCCTCATATGAAGACGCAGAAACTCTTTGTCGATTGATTGATACCGTAGTCTTATTATTTATTGCCGAAAATAAAAAATAAAGAGGATAATAATGAGCATATCAAAAAAACTTGACCTTGCGATTAAGTTTGACGAAACAAAAACCACCGATGGCGGATATTGTATTGACGGAAAAGAATACAACACTTATATGACAAATACAGAATGGGATGCATTTAAGAACACTATGCTACCCAGCGCACTTGACGAATACCACGCAGGTGGCGGCGATGAGCTTTCCGAAAAAAACGGACGTCCTCCGAAAATGGCGTGCTATGGCTCCTCAAGCCGTTTAATTTATAAGTTATCTTGCCACAAAAAAGGTTTTCATTACGAAAAGAAACTGTCCACCACAATCGGCGGCACAGCAAATCTTGACGGTTACTTTGAAGACGATAGTCGCTATATTTTTGCGGAAGCAAAATGCCACGAGCCATATTCCCCAAAAACCAATTCGGTAAGCAAAGTTTACGAAAAGCTATATAACTTTATCAACGATCAAATGATCGGTAATGTTGAAATAAAGATGCATCCCAGAAAATGTGAGCGTTATATGGATGTAGCGTATTTTGCAGACGGTGAAAAACTCGAGCATTTTGATCTGAAGCAAATGATTTGCCATTTGCTTGGCATTGCAACAGGGGTTCTTAATGGCGAACTTAAGCAAAAGCAGATTGACTTTATTTATTTGCTTTATGATCCTACCGAGCTTAAACTTGATCCCAACACAAAAGAAACTATAGATGCTATATATGAGCGAACTTGTTATGAATGTAATCTTATCGATTTTGCAACATTGCTTCGCGTGATATTAACTTTTCTAAAAGAAGAAAAGTACGGTGATGTAATGTCGGAAGAGTGCATTGACAGAATTATCTGTAAATTTACTTTTGCACTTACATCACAAGAGTTTTATCCTATTATTTTGCAATAAAATTAGTAATAAGATATGCCTCTGATCGGCATTAAATTGTGTTTGCGGCATATTCACCTATTCATACACAAAAATTAAAAACCACCGATTTGGTGGTTTTTATTTTTTGTTCTATCGCTTTTTTACTTTTTTAGGTCTTCGTTATTTTGGTTGCAGTTTCCGTTGCAGTTTTTTGCATAGGGGCAGCCGATACAGGCGCCGCGCTTTTTTGATTTGATTATATAAACCACTGCGGAAGCCGCGATACACAGCACGACAAGGGTTAGGATTATATTGGTTAACATACAATATCCCCTGCTATTTTACTTTCTTTGCCTTTTTTGCCAGCAGGACCAAAACCGCCGCAAAGACTAAAACTGCCGCAAGGCCGCATATAGCCGCGGGAATATTTAGGGCAGAGGGGGCGGTTATAAGAGTGCCCACGGTGTATACCAAATAGGAAACGGTATAGCCTACGCCAAGCTGTAAGCCGATGCCTGCGAAAAGCCATTTTTTGCTTTCGAGCTCGGCGTTCATTGCGCCGATAGCCGCAAAGCAAGGGGGGGAAAAGAGGTTAAACATCAGATATGCGAGAGCCGCAACCTTTGTTATTGCCATAATGCCTGCGACCTGCGCGCCTGCGCCCTCCATAAGGGCAAGCTCTTCGGTATCGATAAGGTTTTCTAACCCTACGAAGCAAACCGCAAGGGTGCCAACCACGTTTTCCTTTGCGATAAAGCCGGTGATAGCTGCCGCCGCAAGCTGCCAAGATAGAACGCCCACGATGGGAACCAGCAGATAGGCAATGGGGGATGCGATAGAAGCGAGAATAGAAGAATCTGCTCCTTCGGCAACGGCAAAGCTCCAGGTAAAAGACTGCATTAGCTGTACCGCCATGTTGCAAAGCAAAATAATGGTTGCCGCTTTTACGATATAAGACCAGCCGCGGCTGCACATAGATTTAAAGGCGCCCCAGAAGGAAGGGATTCTGTATTCGGGAAGCTCTATAATAAAATAGGATTTTTTTGCGTTGCGGCCTGTGATAAGGTTCACCAGCAGTGCGCCGAGGAATATAAGGGCGATGCCCGCAAAATACATTAATGCGCTTACCCACCAAGCATCCTTGAAGAATGCACCTGCAAACAACGCAATAACGGGGATTTTTGCACCGCAGGGCATAAAGGGCGCAAGCATTACCGTTGCACGGCGTTCACGCTCGTTACGTATGGTGCGGCTTGCCATTATGCCGGGAACGGCGCAGCCTACGGTTATAACGAAGGGAATAACCGATTTGCCCGAAAGACCTACCTTTTTGAAGATAGGGTCAAGCACAACTGCGGCACGGGACATATAGCCGCAATCCTCTAACAGCGCGATAAGGAAATACATTACCATAACCAATGGCAGGAAGCCCACAACGGCAACCACACCGCCGATAATGCCTTCCACCACAATAGCATAGATTAGGGGGTTAGCGGATTCGATAAGACCGCCCACCCATTCTTTGAACATTTCCAGCAAGGGCACAAGACCGGGGATAAAGCTATCGCCAACGGTAACGCCATTGGCAATCCAAGCGCCCAAGGTGGTTTGGGAAATATAGAACACAAGGAACATTACCGCGGCAAAAATAGGAATACCAAGCCATTTGCCGGTAAGAATGCTATCGATTTTATCGCCGATATTTTTATCTTTGGTTAAAACCTTTCGGGTTTCCACCTCTTTTACGATTTTATTTACAAATTCGAAGCGTTTGCGGTCGGCAGACTCTACCACCGCTTTGTCGGTAAGGTCGATATCTCCCTGCAGGTAAGGTGCGCTCTGTTTTCTGCCCACCTGCGCGGCGGCGGTTTCCACAAGGGATTTTAAGCCGTCGGAAGCGATGGAAACGGTTTTTACAACGGGGCAACCCAGCTTTGCGGAAAGGGCTTCCGCATTGATTTCGTTACCCTTTTTCTTGCCTATATCGCTTTTATTAAGAGCAACCACAACGGGAATACCAAGCTCTAAAAGCTGTGTGGTAAAGAAAAGACTGCGGCTTAAATTATCTGCATCCACAATGTTAATTATAACGTCGGGGTTTTCGTTGGTTACGTACAGGTTGGTTATGCTTTCTTCGCTTGTGAAGGGGGACATAGAATAAGCACCGGGAAGGTCTACGGCGGTAATTTGCTTGTCGCCCGCATATACCTTCTTTATAGGGTGTTCTTTTTTATCTACCGTAACCCCTGCCCAGTTGCCGACCTTTTCGTTAGAACCGGTTAAAGCGTTATACATTGTGGTCTTGCCGGAATTTGGGTTGCCGGCTAAAGCAATTCTCATATAATTTCTCCTCAATTTATATGCGCGGCGGTTAGCATTGGCTAACCCTTGTGGTAAAAAAATAATCCGCGGATTATTTTTTAAACAATTATAGCTTTTGCAAGCTGATTATCTATGCAATATCTTGCATCCTTTATAGAAACGACGCAAGTCTTTTTCTTGCGGGAAACAACCGTTACAGCTTCCCCGCTGTAACAGCCCAACGAAAACAAAAAGGAATTAAGCTCTTCGTCATCGGTTTCGATTTTGGATATTATGTATTCTCTGCCCTCGGCAGCTTCCAACAATGTCATATTATCACCGCTTGATTAATTTGGAGTTAGCATAGGCTAACCGTAGGATATTTTAACCCAAGTGTCGAGTTTTGTCAATAGGATTTTTTGCTTTTTGGGGATTTTTGCATTTTTGCACAAAAGCAGGTTTTTAGCCCAGGGTTGCTTTGTAAATATATGCAATACACAAGAAAAAAAGAAGGGATTTACCCCTTCTTTCTTGGTCTGGTTTAGTTTTGTTTATTGTTCGGCGGGCAATACGGTTTCGTCGATTGTGCCCAAATACGTTTCCCAATAAAGGGGTTCTTTAGTATTGCAGGAAGGATAGCACTGACGAAGTATATAGCAATAAAGCTTTGCCTTGTTTATTAGGTTTTCGGCGTTAAGCATAGAGGATATACCGTCGGGCTTGGGGTTAAACAGATGCTCCATAATGCGGGCTCTGTCCTCGGT
>JAFYOG010000176.1 GCA_017560285.1 Clostridia bacterium | reverse complement strand
CGCCTTGACTGGGTTAGGCACTCCACCAGCGTACATCCTGAGCCACTAACAAACTCTCAATGAGTTGTTATATTTAATTCCCTTAGGGAACCAAATTTCCTGTTATAGCTCTTTACTATTTTTAAAAGAATTAACGAGTCTTGTACTTTGCATTTTGTTGTGCTTTGTACTTCTGTTGTTCAATTTTCAATGTCCGTTCGTGCTACCGCTTTTCGCGACAGCTTGGTTATTCTATCACACACGAAAGCCTTTGTCAATAGGTTTTTTTAATTTTTTTAAGATTTTTTTGAGAGTTTTTCACACAAAAGTGAAAAGCCTTGGAATACCAAGGCTTTTCGGGTTTTTATTTGTTGAAAAAACTTTTAAAACGCCGTATTTTGCGCAAACTATTTCTTTAAAGTGTAATATCCCTTTGCTTCATCCTTGATTTCGGTACGGGTTATCCACTTGCCTGCCGTAAAATCGGGTACTGCTACAGGCGCGCCGCCCTTTGCGATAGATTCTTCGCTAAGGCAAGCGATACACATAAGGGTAGCGGTATCGTAAGTATCGATGGGGGGAGTGATATCTTCCCTGATGGATTCTACAAAGCCGTTGTATGCCAACCAATCGATACCGTCGTGGCCGCCGATGGGATTTTCGCCATAATCCTTCCAAATGCGGTGCTGATATTTTTCGGACAAAGCTTCCGCATTATTTTCGGGATTATCGATAAGGTCTTTAACGGTGGCGAAGTGGGGGTTACCGTCGAAGAAGAAATAATCGCCGTCCATAGAATACATTGCTTTTGTGCCGCGAACGGTTAAACCGCGGGAATAGGCACGGGGCAAAGTAGTATCTAAGGTAAGGACTGCGGTTCTGCCGTCGGCACATTTAAGCACGGTGGTAACCATATCGCCCTGAGCAAAATCCATTTTGGAAACGGGGTCATCGGCACCGCGGTGTTCTACCGCATATTCGTGCAAGCCCTTGGCGCAGGAAGAAACCGAATTTAAAGTAAGGAAGCGGTTGCCGTTATTTATATCTAAAATCTGCATTATGGGACCGAGCTCGTGGGTAGGATAGTTTTCGCAATTTCTGTGCAGATAGTTACGTTGTCTGTAATGACGGTTTACGTCGCCGTTAACGATTTCCTCGCGCAGGTCGTGATGATAACCGCCGGAGCAATGCACTACAGTGCCGAACACGCCCTGACGAACCATATTGAGCGCCATAAGCTCGCGCTTGCCGTAGCAGCAGTTTTCTAACATCATACAATGGATGCCGGTTTCCTCGTAAGCGCGAACAAGGCGATGGCAATCTTCTATATTATAAGTACAGCCAACCTCTACGCCCACCTTTTTGCCGGCGCGCATGGCGTAGATACACATATCGACGTGAGCTTCCCAAGCGGTGAGCACGAATACTGCATCTACCTCGGGGCAATCTACAACTTCTTTCCAATTTGTAGCGCAGAAAGGTCTTTTGCCCAAATGTTCCTCCACATATTTAGCACCTTTTTCTGCCCTATCCTCGTAAGCATCGCAAACTGCGGTAACATCTATGATACCGTGTTCTGCCATAGGGACAATTACTGCCCAAAGAAGATCGTAGCCACGGGAACCTAAGCCGATAACGCCCATTCTGGGCTTTGCAATTTTAGCCATATTATACCTCCGTTATTTACATTAACAGTTAATCTAATTATAAAATCCCTTAATATTATTGTCAAGTGCTTTTGTTATTTTATTATAATAATGAAAGTTTTTATTTTAATTACTTTACAACGGGTAATTTTTGTTGTAGAATGAGCTTAAGAATAATTACGATGTGAGGTTTTTATGACACTATTGGTAATGGCTGCCGGAATGGGCAGCAGATACGGCGGATTAAAACAGCTTGACCCTATAGGACCTAACGGCGAATTTATTTTGGATTACACTGTTTACGATGCAATGAAAGCAGGGTTTGACAAGGTTGTATTTGTTATTAAGGAAGAAAACCTTGAGATTTTTAAGGAAACCGTTGGTAACAGAATAGGCAACAAGATCGAAACCGCTTATTGCTTCCAAGACCTTTATGACCTGCCCGAAGGGTACACCGTTCCCGAAGGACGCACAAAGCAATGGGGCACCGCCCACGCGGTTTTGGCGGCGCGAAACGAGATTAAGGGCTGCTTTGCGGCAGTTAACTCGGACGATTTTTACGGCAGAGAGAGCTTTAAGATTCTTGCGGATTATATGAAATCCAACGAAGATGCTCCTTCCTGTATGGCGGGCTTTGTTTTGAAGAACACTTTAACCGAAAACGGTACCGTTTCGAGAGGTCAATGTTATCTTGACGGCGACGGCAATTTGACCGATATTACCGAAAGAACCAAGATTATGCGTTTGGAAAACGGAAATACCGCTTATTTTGAAAACGACCAGTGGATTGATATTGACGAAAACACCATTGTTTCGATGAACTGTTGGGGGTTGCCCGAGGAATTCTTTAGTTACGCCGAAAAAAGCCTTGTTGAATTTTTGGAAGAGGGCGGCGATGAGCTTAAGAAGGAATTTTATTTGCCCACTGCGGTTAAGAAATATCTTGCGACAAGCGGCAACAGCGCAAAGGTGCTTAAGACCGAGGCTAAATGGTTTGGCGTAACATATAAAGAGGACCGCGAGGGTGTTGTTAACCATATTAAAGCGGCAGTTGAAAGCGGGCTTTATCCGGAGGATTTATGGAAAGACTAAACAACATAAAAAAAGCTTGTTCGGCATTTCTTGAATTTGAAAATATTGAAGAAATCGAAAACATACCTAACGGGCATATTAACGTTACAGACAGAGTTAAGATTAACGGAAGAAACTATATTCTCCAGCGTATAAACACAAGCATATTTAAAGACCCTGTGGCTTTGATGAATAATATTTACGCTGTAACCGAATTTTTGCGCAGTAAGATTACCGCCGCAGGCGGCGACCCCGACAGAGAAACCCTTTCGCTTGTAAAGACAAAGGACGGAAAATTTTACCACGAAAACGAAAACGGTTTTTACAGAATGTATTTGTATATAACCAATGCCACCTGCTATAACAAGGCAGAAAAGGCGGGGATGTTTGGCGAATCGGCAAAGGCGTTTGGCAGATTCCAAAATCTTTTGGCAGAATTTGATGCAACCAAGCTTAGCGAAAGCATTAAGGATTTTCACAACACCCCTGTTAGATTTAATAACTTGGTTAACGCAATAAAAGCCGACAAGTGCGGCAGAGTTGCAGAATGCAAGGAAGAAATTGATTTTTATTTGGCAAGAAGGGATTTTTGCTCTACCATTACCGACAGATTGGCAGACGGCAGAATTCCAACCCGCGTTACACATAACGACACAAAGCTTAACAACGTTATGATTGACGACACAACCTTGAAGGGCATTTGCGTTATCGACCTTGATACTATTATGCCCGGCAGTATGCTGTACGATTTCGGCGACAGTATTCGGTTTGGCGCAAGCAGTGCGGCAGAGGACGAAAAGGACCTAAGCAAGGTTTACTGCGTTCCCGAGCTTTACGAGGAATACGCTTCGGGCTTCCTTGGCGAAATGAAGGGCAGCATTACCGACGAAGAAATTGCTAATCTTCACAACGGTGCAATTATGATGACCTTGGAATGCGGTATGAGATTTCTTACCGATTATCTTGAAGGCGACACTTACTTTAGAACCCATTATGCAGGGCAAAACCTTGACAGAACAAGAACCCAGCTTACCCTTGTTAAGGATATGGAAGCAAGACGGGGTTTGTTTGAAGTTATTATTAAAAAGTATATTTAATTTTTGAATGCGGTTGATAAAACAACCGCATTTTTATTACCATAAATTACCTATAATATTTTATGAATCTTCGTTAATAATATTTGCGAGGAAACAACCTCGATTTTTCAAAAAGGAGATTAATAAAAATGGCTAGAAACAAGATTTCTGTTCCCGAAGCTAAGGAAGCTATGAACAAGTTCAAGATGGAAGCCGCTAACGAAGTTGGCGTTAACCTTAAGAACGGTTACAACGGCGATCTTACTTCCAAGCAGGCAGGCAGTGTTGGCGGTCAGATGGTTAAAAAGATGATCGAAACTGCTGAAAGAAACATGAAATAAGCACCGATTAAACGAAAAAGGCAGGCTTCGAAAGAAGCCTGCTTTTTTGTTAATTTTTCTTTTTATTGTTTTTTACAATATTACCGATACATATTACAGCGATGACTAATGCGGCGATTAAAGGTAGAAAATGTCCTATATATAAACCTCCGTCTTCGTCGGGGGTGGGTTGGGGAATAGTTACCTTTGTATTTGGGGCAAGGCGCAGTACCAAGGGGATGCCGTTTTCGCTGACCTTGGAAACGCATACGCTGTGGTCCCCTGCGGTTAAAAGCTCGGCAGGGATAACAACACTTCCCTGTTTATCGGTTACAAATTCTTTATTATCGAAAATAACCTTCATATCTGTAACGGGGTTTACCGCTGTAGTGGGGTTAAAGTTTTCGTCATAGGTTGTATCGGTGCTTGCGAAGGTGATAATTCCCTCGGTAATTTTTGAAGCATCCATAACCGGATATTGTATGCCTATACCGAAGCTATCGCTGTAAAACACAACGATAACGTCCCCCGATTTTATATTATAATCGCCTATGCCAACCGAGGGGGATTGACCGTTAACGGTATATGACCAGCCGTCCCAGCCGCCGAAGCTGCCTGCAGATTCGCCGTTGATATCGGTTATATAGGAGCTTTCTGCACCTGTAACGGTAATTTTATCGCTTGATTTATCGGCAGAGATAATTATATCCGCTACGGTTTGGGCATTGTTAATTTCTACGTCGGAATAATAAAAGTTTTGCGTTATGCCCTCGATACGCAGAGATACGGTGGGAGTGTTATCTGCCGTTGCGGTAAGCGCAAAGCAGGAAAGTAGGAATACCGTTAGCAAAACGGCGGACAGAAGTTTTCTTTTCATAGCGAGATCCTTTTGGTTTTAATGTGTTTTTAGTGCTGTAAAAAACAAAAAATGCGCTGTCTTTGTAAGATAGCGCAACAGAAAAACCGATTGTGAGGTAAAGAGGCACAACAAGCTTTATGCTGCACTTTTCTTTACCCAAAGGTGTTTTAGCAAGAACGGTTAGGCAGGTATTCCGACTGATGGTAATTCCAAACACGGTAATGGCAGTTGCGACGGATTTGCACCGAACTTCCCCCTAATCTGCAATGGCAGAACCGAACCGTTGATATTTTGTTTTTTATATTATACTACCGATGCAAAATAATGTCAAGATAAAAAGGAACCGCAAAGGGTTCCTTTTTACTTTTTAATTTATTGTTCGTTATTATCCTTAGGTCCCTTTTTACGCAATTTTTCGCGCCATTCCTTTAGGGCGGTAGAGAACTTTTTGTGGGGGGCTCTTTCGGGGATAGGCAAAAGCTGATTCGTTTCTAAATCTATACCCCCTGCCTTTGAATAGGCGCTGGCGCTGGTGGGAAGGTTCTTTCTGGCGAGAGAACGGTCTACCGCAAGCTTGATAGCATAGAACATAACCGCAAAAATGGGAACTGCGAACAGCATACCTGCTATACCGAAGATACCGCCGCAGAGCAGGATTGAGAACACTATCCAGAATTTGGAAAGACCGGTTTGGTCTGCCATAACCATAGGTTCGATAATATTGCCCTCGATTTGTTGAAGGGCGATAAGGAATATACCGTAAATAATACCCTGTTGCCAATCGGACAGCAGAACGATAAGCGCAGTGGGGATACCGCCGATAAAGGGGCCGAAAAACGGGATTACGTTTGTGATTGCGATAATGCCTGCAGAAAGCCAGGCATAGGGCATACCCATAATTGACATAAACAGGAAGGTAAGGATACCCACAACCGTGGAAGTGATAAGCTTACCAAGAATGAACTTTCCGAAAACCTCGTTACTGTAACGCAGAATGTGCAAAATATCGTTGGCGCGGTGGGGCTTGAAGATGGCAAACATAAGTTTTTTTATCTGTGCGACAAACTTGTGCTTTTCTAAAAGGGCATAAACGAACACAACCAAGGCAACGATAAAATCGAACAAGAAGGACACCACAAGAATAACGCTTTCGATTACTCTTGAAACGGCGCTGCCAAGTTCGCCGCTTATCCATTTAAACGCGGTATCCAAGGCCGAATTTGCGTATTCGCCGATATTGTGAAGAACGGGGTTGTCGGATTCCTGAATATCATCGAACCAAGCAACGGCAGTATCGTAAAAAGTGGGGGCGCTGTCGATAAGCTTTTTTAAGCTTTGTAAAAATTCGGGTATAATAAGGAATATTAAAAGAACAATTACCAAGATTAGCGCCACAACAGAAAGGGTTACGGAAAGACCGCGGGAAACCTTTTTGCGGGAGGATTCTTTTTTTATCTTTATACTACGGTAAAGACAACGTTCCATCAGCGAGGTGAAGGGGCTTACGATATATGCCAAAACAACACCCAAAAATACGGGGAACAGCATATCGAAAATCCAGCCCAAGACGTTTTTGATGGGTTGAATTTGTGTAAGTATAAGTATACCTAAAATGCAGGCGCCGAAAATTATTGCGGTGCGCGATGCCGCAGATGTTTTGTTGTTTTGTTGAGAATTGTTCATTATTTCGCCCCTTACGCATTACTTTTTTATAGTATATCACATTGGAATTTCTTTGTAAAGTACCATTAAATAAACATTTTTGGATTATTTTGAAAAAGATAAAGCCCGTTTTGGCAACGGGCTTTGATTTTAGAACTTTTTGCTGTCTTTTAGTTCAACAACGCTGTTGAATGCATCGGTTTTGCTGTCGCGGCAGAAATAACCCTTGCGCACGAACTGGAACTTATCGCCTTTTGCGGCGTTTAGCAGTTCTTTTTCTACCTTAACGCCGTTAATAACCTTTTTGGATTCGGGGTTAAGGTATTCTGTATAGCGGGCAGATTCCACTGCGTTCATATCTGCTTCGGTAAACAAGCGGTCGTACATAACCACGTCGGCTTCGGCACAATCGGTTGCGGAAAGCCAATGGATTGTACCCTTGATTTTTCTGCCGTCGGCGGGCATACCGTTGCCTGTTTCTAAATCGGCGGTACACAAAACCTGCGTTACGTTGCCGTTATCGTCGGTTAAAATTTCGTCAACGCGAACGATATAACCGCCCATAAGACGAACCTCGCCGCCAAGCTTCATACGGAAGTATTTGGGAGGAGGATCGATAGAAACGTCTTCCCTTTCTACAAACAGCTCGCGGGTGAAGGGGAGCTTACGGGTGCCTGCTTCGGGGTCGTTGGGGTTGTTGGGAAGGTCGAAGTATTCCACCTTATCGGCAGGATAGTTGGTTACGGTAACCTTTACGGGATCGAACACAGCCACGCGGCGGAGAGCGGTTTTGTTAAGATCTTCTCTAAGGCAATGCTCTAAAAGAGCGATATCAACAAGGCTGTTGTTCTTTGCTACGCCTACTCTATCGATAAAATCGAGAATAGAGGCGGGAGTATAGCCGCGGCGGCGCAAGCCGCAAAGGGTGGGCATACGGGGGTCATCCCAGCCGTCTACAAGATTTTCTTCTACCAAATAGCGCAAAAAGCGCTTGGACATAACGGTATTGGTAACGTTAAGACGGGCAAACTCGATCTGACGGGGGGTGGAGGGCACGTCGCAATGCTCAATAACCCAGTTATACAAGGGTCTGTGATCCTCGTATTCCAAGGAGCAAAGAGAATGGGTAATGCCTTCCAAAGCATCCTGAATAGGGTGAGCAAAATCGTACATAGGGAAAATGCACCATTTTGTGCCCTGACGGTGGTGATCTATATAGCGGATACGGTACAAAACAGGGTCGCGCATATTGAAGTTGCCGGAGGCAAGGTCGATTTTAGCGCGGAGGGTATATTTGCCCTCGGGAAATTCGCCCGCACGCATACGGCGGAAGAGGTCTAAGCTTTCTTCCATAGGTCTTTCGCGGTAAGGTGAAACGGCAGGACGCTGCAGATCGCCCCTGTATTCGCTGAATTCGGCGGCAGAAAGCTCGCACACGTAGGCATCGCCCTTTATTATAAGCTGTTCTGCAAGCTTGTAGGTTTCTTCGAAATAATCGGAGCCGTAGAAGAAGCGGTCCTCCCAATCGAAGCCGAGCCAATGGATATCCTCTTTTATAGCATCTACAAATTCGGTATCTTCCTTAGCGGGGTTGGTATCGTCCATACGCAAATTGCACATACCGCCGTATTTTACTGCGGTAGAGAAATCTATTACCATTGCCTTGCAATGGCCGATATGGAGATAGCCGTTAGGCTCCGGCGGGAAGCGGGTATGGATTTTTAAATCGGGATTTTTGGCTAAATCCTCGTTAATTATATCCTGAATAAAGTTTGTTGATTCCATATTATACTCCTTAAAAGGGGGGGAATTAACCGATAATTTCCGCAACTCGGCCGAGAACTCGTTCTGCGCCCAAGATTTGCATTACCTCGTACAAATCGGGAGAGTTCATTCTGCCTGTTACGGCGATGCGAAGGAACATACTTACGTCGGCTACCGAGCCTTTATATAGTTCGGGGTTGGCTTTATACGCCTTCATATCGGGGCAGAAGCCGTTGGATTCGGCGATAGCTTTAACGTTGTTGAACCATTCGCTTTGGTCTGCGTTGGCATTGTAGGTATCTTTAAAATTAGCAAGAACCGCGCAGATATCTTCTTTATTAAACTTATCGGGGATAGAATCCTCGCGGTTGAAGAGAGCATCGTAGAAGAAGGACATATAGCCCTTAACCTCGCTCCACAACGCGATATCCTTACGGGGCTTTTTGCCGCCTCTGCCGATAGAAAGGATACGGATTGCGTAATCTTTATCAGATTCTAAAACAGATGCAAAATCTGCATCGTTTTCCTTTGCCCATGCAAGCGTGAGGTCGTAAACCTCGTTAGCGGTCATGCGGGAAATAACGTTTTTGGAAACGTCGTTAAGCTTATCTAAATCGAAAAGTGAGCCGGACACGCTCATTTTCTTGGTGGTGAACTTAAAATCCTCGATGGCGGCATCGGGGTTGGCAAGACGCCATTCCTCGAAGTTGGAGTTAAGCAAGGTCATAAGATATTCCCTTACTGCGGCAACGGGATAGCCTTGGGAATGATAATAGGTTAACGCTGCCTCGGGGTCTTTACGCTTGGAAATTTTGCGTTTGTTTCCGTTATCGAGCTTTAATACCTGTGCGGTGTGGCAATATTTGGGCATTTTAAAGCCAAGTGCTTTAAACAGCTGGATATGGAAAGGAAGGGTAGAAAGCCAGCTTTCATCGCGGATAACGTGGGTGGTGCCCATTAAATGGTCGTCCACCGCGTGGGCGAAGTGATAGGTGGGGATTCCGTCGCTTTTAAGGATAACGTGGTCAACGTCGTTTTCGGTAACGTCGATTTCGCCTTTGATTTCGTCCCTAAACTTCATTTTGTTGGCGATGCTGCCCTCGGAACGGAAGCGAAGCACGAAGGGAGCGTTTTCGGCAAGCTTTGCCTGAATTTGCTCTAAAGAAGCATCTCTCCATACAGCGAATTCGCCGTAATAACCGGGGGTTAGCTTTTGGGATTCCTGCTGTTCGCGGATAGAGGCAAGCTCTTCCTCGGTGCAGAAGCAAGGGTATGCCTTGCCCTCTCGGATAAGCTGTTTTGCATAGGTTTGATATATTTCGGCACGTTCGCTTTGACGGTAGGGGCCGTAAGCACCGTTATCGCCGTCAATAACCGCGCCTTCATCGAACTTAACGCCAAGCTTGCCCAAAGTTTCGATTATTATGGCGATACCGTTGGGAACGGTACGCTTTGCATCGGTATCCTCTATTCTTAAATAAAATACGCCGCCGGAAGTGTGCGCCAAGCGTTCGTCGGTAAAGGCACCGTAAAGGTTACCTATGTGCAAAAAGCCTGTGGGGCTGGGTGCAAAACGGGTTACCTTTGCGCCCTCTTGCAGATTACGGGCGGGATATCTGGCCTCGATATCTGCGGGAAGAGTTTTTATGTTGGGATATAAAATATCGGCAAGAAAATTGTTATCCATTTCATCCTCCGAATAACTTACTGAAAATAATACAATATTATATTATATTACGGTTTTTTTGTCAATAAGAATCCGTTCTTTTTGCAACGAAATTTGACGTTGCACCTACGTATTTATAGTTGACAGCATAAAAATTATATGGTAAAATACGGCTATAAAAGGGAGTAGCTGTATGCAAGCTTAGGTTTGCATATCTTTCACTGCGACAGCACGGTGCTTTTTGCGCCCGAGTGAGGTTTTGAGCAAGACTTTTATGGCAGGTGTCATAACGTCTTGCTTTTTTTATTACGTAATACTTGAATTTTTATATAAAGAGGTACTTTATGAAGCACTATTTAGAACGGATTGAGGCTGTTTTCGATAAGCTTAAATCCAACGCGTTGGGGCTTTCTTCGGCAGAAGCTAAAAAGCGTTTTGAGGAAAACGGGCCCAATAAGCTTGTGGAACCACCCGCAATACCCTTGTGGAAAAAGTTTTTGATGCAGTTTGCCGACCCGATGATTATTGTTTTGTTGATAGCCGCGTTAATAAGCTTTGTTACCGCGTTGGCAAAGGGTGAATCCTTAGCAGACGTATTTATTATTTTGTTTGTTGTTATTCTTAATGCGGTTTTAGGCGTTGTTCAGGAAAGCAAGGCGGAAAAAGCCATTGATGCGCTAAAGGAAATGACCAAGGCGAAATGTAAGGTTTTGCGGGACGGTCAGCTGTGCATACTTAACAGCGACGAGCTTGTTGTTGGCGACGTTATTCTTTTAGAGGCGGGTGATGCTGTTCCCGCAGATGCAAGGCTTTTTGAAGCAGCTTCCCTTAAGGTAGAGGAATCTGCATTGACGGGTGAATCTGTCCCCACCGAAAAGCAGGCGGAAGTGATTGTTACCGATAACGGCGATATACCTCTTGGCGACAGAAGGAATATGGTATATACCGGCACTACCGTTGTTTACGGCAGAGGTAAGGCTGTGGTTACCGCCACCGGTATGGATACCGAAATGGGTAAGATTGCACAGGCGATTACCGATGCCAGCGACGAAAAGACACCATTGCAGGTAAAGCTGGCGCAGTTAAGCCGTATTCTTACCGTTGCGGTTTTGGCGATTTGCGCCGTTGTATTCGTTATTAACCTTTTCCGTGCTGACAGCATTAACGGAACGGTTTTGTTAGATACCTTTATGGTTGCGGTTTCGTTGGCGGTTGCGGCTATACCCGAAGGGCTAAGCGCGGTTGTTACTATTGTGCTTTCGATGGGTGTTTCGAAAATGGCGGCACAGAACGCTATTATACGCAGACTTACCGCCGTGGAAACCCTTGGATGTACCCAGATTATTTGCAGTGATAAAACAGGTACCTTAACCCAAAACAAGATGACTGTGGTAGAGCAATTTACCGGTAATTTGGAAATGCTTTGCTATTGTAACGCTCTTTGTAACGATGCAGAGATTAACAGCGAAAACGAGGTAACCGGCGAGCCCACCGAGGCGGCTTTGCAAAAGTTTGCCTTTGATAACGGTGTTGACCACAGAACCGTAAAGGACGTTCAGCCCAGAATCGGCGAAGCGCCCTTTGATTCCGGCAGAAAGATGATGTCTACCCTGCACCGAGTTGGCGAAAAGGTTATTCAATATACCAAGGGTGCGCCGGACGTTGTTTTATCGCGCTGTACCAAATATATTTCCCCCGTTGACGGCAAGACAAAGGAAATGGACGATAAAGTAAGAACGGCTATACTTGCCCACAACAAGGCGATGGCAGACAAGGCGTTGCGTGTTTTGGCGGCGGCGTTTACGGTATACGGCGAACTGCCCGAATTTGAAAGCCCCGAGGAAATTGAAAAGGATCTTGTATTTGTAGGTCTTTCGGGTATGATAGACCCTATACGTCCCGAGGTTTTGGCGGCGGTGGAAAAATGCCGCAAGGCAGGTGTTAGACCCGTTATGATTACGGGCGACCATATTGATACCGCAGTTGCCATAGGTAAGGAATTGGGTATTATTACCGATGAATCCCAGGCGATGACGGGCAGTATGCTTGATACCTTTACCGACGAGGAGTTTGAACAGAAAATTACCGAATATTCGGTATACGCTCGCGTTCAGCCCGAGCATAAGGTTAGAATTGTTTCGGCTTGGAAAAAGCTTGGATATATTACAGCTATGACCGGCGACGGCGTTAACGATGCGCCCTCTATAAAAACCGCAGATATCGGTGTTGGTATGGGTATTACAGGCACCGACGTTACCAAGGGCGTTGCGGATATGATTTTGGGCGACGATAACTTTGCCACCATTGTTAACGCGGTTGAAGAAGGCAGACGTATTTATGCCAACGTTAGAAAGACTATTCAGTTCTTGCTTTCTTCTAACCTTAGCGAGGTGCTAAGCGTATTTACCGCTTCGCTGTGTGGTTTAACGATATTTAAGCCTATACACATTTTGTGGATAAACCTTATTACCGACAGCCTGCCTGCACTTGGGTTGGGTATGGAAAAGGCAGAGGGCGACGTTATGTCTATGCCCCCACGCGACAGCAAGGAAGGTATTTTTGCAGGCGGTTTGGGCATTGACGTGCTTTGGCAGGGCGCGGCTATTTCGGCATTGACTTTGATTTCGTTCTTTATCGGCAACGCATTTACCGCAGGCTTTGGCACTACGATGGCGTTTGTAACGATGTCGATGGCAGAAATTATGCACGCATTTAATATGCGGTCGAGAGATAAGAGCATTTTTGAGCTGAAGAGCCATAACAAGCTTTTGTGGGGAACAATGGCGGCATCCTTCGTTTTGACCACGCTGGTTATATTCGTTCCCTTCTTACGGGATATGTTCTCGTTTATGCCCATAAACGTAGGCGAATATATTTTGGCGTTGTTTATCGGCGCGTTGATATTGCCTATTTCCGAGGCTGTAAAATATTTTAAGAAAAAGATTAAGAAATAACCTAAGCAGAGCGCAACAATTTGCGCTCTGTTAATTTTTTGCAAATTACTTGAAATTGCTGTTTTTTTATAGTATAATAAGCTTACAGAGACGGAAAACGTCTTGAAAATATTAACGAAAAGGAATTTCAAATAATGAAGAAAGTTATTTGCAAGGTCGAGTACGACACAGAAAGCGCAGAGCTTATTGCAAAATACACCAGCGGCGAATTCGGCGATCCTGCCGGATATGAAGAATGTCTTTATAAGACTGCCGACGGTAAGTATTTTATCTACGGCAACGGCGGTGCAGAATCTGCCTATGCGGAAGAAACCATTAAGAGACTTGCCGCAAACAAGGTTAACGACTGGAAAGCCGAACACAATTTTTAATTTTCAGCAAAAAAGAACCGCTTTTGCGGTTCTTTTTTCTTTATTTAATTAGTCAAGAATAGATGTTCCGAGCTTCTTCTAGTTCGGTGTTTAATCTTATTTTATCCTCTATGCTTAGAAGAATGTATTTTTGGTTTTCTTTGTCCATAAGCATTCCGCTTGCTATGGAATAGTAGATTTTTGTAGTTCCGAATGTGAAAACACAATCGCTGGGTTCTTTTGATACATCATATACAACCCATTTGGAATTGTTAAGCAGACTGACAATAAAATCGGATTCGTAACCCAAAACAGTTGTGCTACAGCCGTCTGCATATCCAAGTGTAATATCGAAGGGTGAGGAGAATTTTTCGGGGGATTCGGTTATGGTATATGTTCCGAAATAGGCACGTTTTAACAGCAAATAATCACGTGCATCCAGTTTACCGTTTCCGTTTATATCAGCGATATCTAAAGGAACATCCAAATCATAGGTGCCAAAATAAGCACGCTTAAGCAACAAGTAATCGCGAGCATCAATTTTACCGTTTTCGTTTACATCACCAACAATAAGCGAAGGAGCTTCTGTTGAGGGGTATTCCACGGTGTTAAGACCAACCTCTAAAATGCCATTTTTAGATTCTAAAATTGCCATTGCTACTAACTCATCTACGTCGGCAGCCAAAAACACGGTGTACCATACACAGCCATAGGATTCCAGCATCTCTTGCGGCGTAGTATGATATAGGCTACACTCTATTCCGTTCACCTGAACATCCATAAAATTCCCGCCACCGTTATAATAATCGGTATCTATTATAAAATCTGTGGTGATAAGCAGTACCCCTGCTACATATTCCACCCCGTTTTCAAGAAATTTTGTTGCCGGTAGTGATAAAGCATATACCGAAACCACCATCGTTGACAATAGGCATACTAAGCAGATAAGCGCTATTATTTTTTTCATATATATACCTCCTTTTTGTCGTTCATTTATTAATACCTTTTGGAGCTGCATTTGGTTGCATTGAATGAAAAAATTTTATAAAAAGCTGACATTTAGAGTGCCAGCTTTTTGTTTTTATTCGATTGTAATTTCTACCGTGCAGGGTTCGGATTCGCCCAAAAGAAGGTTATAGGTATAGGTAAAGCTATCGGTGCCTATATAGCCTTTATCGGGGAAATAGCGGAAAGAGCCGTCCTCGCACAGGGTTATATAGCCGTGTTGGGGCGGTGTTAGAATACTGAACACTGCGTATTCGTTTATGCCGTTGTTTAATGCTCCGTTTAATATATTATCGGCATTACCCTTTATTTCCACGGCAGGCAGGGCTTTGGGGGTTACGTTCAGCGTGCCCTTGGTGTACTGATAGGTATAATCGTACTGCATACGGCAAAGCAGGCTTTTAGACTTACCCATTACCGCAAGGTTATCTATATCGTCGTAATAGATATTTATAGAATCGTTATATCCCGTAAGAACACCGTTATAGAGATATTTTAGGTAGGTTGCGGCGAACTTCGGGTCGCCGAAGGCTTGGTAGCTGTGCTCGATTTCTATTGCCATTTTACGGCGCTTTGTAAACTCTACCGCCGCATTAATACGCCATAAGGGTGCATCGGGAGTAAACACGATGTTGGGCTGCATGGAAACTAAATCGAAGCCCATTTCGTAACCGAGATAGTAACGGTTTGCATCGTAATAGGGAATCCAGATAAAGCAGCTTCCGTTTTGGTGAATTACCTCTGCCGCCTCGGCTACGATATGTGAATCGTCGTTCTGCCAATGGATATCCTCGTTCATCCAATAGAAGCCGCCAAGCTCTAAATTATTATAGCCGCGGGCGGAAAATTCCTGCATGCATTTTTGAACGAACCAGTTATAAACCTTTTTGCGGTCTGCCGAAACAGACAGGTTTTCGGTTACGCCGTCGCCGTCTATATCGCCGAAATCGGTAACGCTTTCTAAGGTGCAAAGCAGGGTTAGGTAAACCTGAACCTTATAATCGGGCTTGTTTAACGCATCTTTAACGGTTTGAACGGTGGTATTTAAAACATCTAAGCCCGCCTGACCGTTAAAGTAGGTATCGAAAAGGAAATCCCAATCGGTTTTGTAATTTTCGAGATGTGAGGGGTTGCCCGAGGGTAAAATACCGCTATGGCAATATATAAAGCCATCCATAAAGGTATCTTTAATATTGCCTTCTTCATCCACGTATGCCACCATAGGAAGAAGATTTTCGGGCAAGGAGCGGTTGCTGTATATTAAGGGAATATCCTTTGCCTTTATGGGAGTGTTTTCGGTGGATGCGAACTGCATAGCATCTTCGTTAAGATAGAAGGGTGCGGCGATAATTCCGCTTTCGGCAAGGCGGGTAACCGTTTCGTCAACCTTCTTTTTGCCCATAGCCTGAATTTCGTCGATAAACATCATACCGCCCTCTAAACGAACGCGGATAAACCTTGCGGCATAGGGGGTTTGGAAATCGAACTTTATCTTTTTGCGGGCGGCTGTTACGGAAACAGTGGATTCATCTAAAGTGTAATCGCCGGTTTTGTACCAATTTTCGCCATTATCGGAAAGGTGTACCGATGCGAACTTGGGGTGGCTTATGCCCCATTCGCTCTGCTGTAAATAGCTTACGGTTACAGAGGAAATGGCGGTAAGCTTTTCTAAATCGAAGATAAATTCTATACCCCTGCTGCCGCGGGTGAAGAACCAATCGCCGCTGTAGCAATAGGTG
>JAFYOG010000175.1 GCA_017560285.1 Clostridia bacterium | reverse complement strand
CAATATAATGCTCGATCAAATCGATATCGTTGGCGGCAAGATGCACCGCAATATGCTTTGTGGAAATAATATCGTCCCCCGAGGGAACCAAAACGTTGCTTGGGTGGTTATGGGCTAATATAACCGCGTTGCCGCCGGACCTTATAACGCCCTCGGTTACGGTGCGTAACGAGAACTTTGCCGAGCTTATCCCGCCGCAGAAGATAATCTGCTTGCCCATAAATTCGCCGCCGCGTGTGAAATATAACGCGTAAACCGTTTCGGTGGTAATATCCTTATAAAGGTTTACCAAATATTTCTTCATTAAATCGGGCTCTAAAAGCGAAGGCGCGGTTTTTTCGCCGTAACGGGCAAGAAATTCCCGCAGTAAGCCAAAAAGCAATTCTGCTCCGTCCTTTAACCCTTTTATCTTGGAAATCTCGCCCATTTCCGCATCCAACACACCCTCGATAGAGCCGAACCTTTGCAAAAGCTCCTTTGCGGTGGGCACGGTATCTGCGCGGGGGATAGCGTAAAACAGCAGCATTTCCAAAAATTCAAGCTCGCTTAACCCGCTTGCGCCGTTTTCAAGCACGAATTTTCTTCGGCGGCTTCGGTGTCCGCCGTGGTTATGGGGATTGCCTGCGCCCATTATTTGCTTTCGTTAACTATCGCCATTGTATCCGATGCGATAACCAATTCCTCGTTGGTGGGGATAACCAAAATCTTTACCTTAGAATCGGGTGCGTTAATTTCTACGGTACCGCGAACAAGGTTCTTTTCTTGGTCGAGCTTAACGCCGAAATATTCCATATTTTCGGTAGCCATTCTGCGGATATCAGAATTATTTTCGCCAATACCTGCGGTAAATACAATGCAATCCAAGCCGTTCATTGCGGCGGTGTAAGAACCGATGTATTTCTTTATCTGGTATGCAAGAATGTTGTAAGCCAAGGTAGCTCTTTCGTGGCCTGCCTTAACAGCCGCTTCGATTTCTCTAAGGTCGCTGGAAACGCCCGAAACACCAAGGAAACCGCACTTTTTGTTCATCCAGTTGCCCATTTCTTCAACGGGAATACCTTCCTTTTCCATAACAAAAGGAACAACCGCAGGGTCGATAGCGCCGCAGCGGGAACCCATAATAACGCCTTCAAGAGGTGTAAAGCCCATAGAGGTATCCATACATTTGCCCGCTTTTACCGCAGAAATAGAAGAACCGTTGCCAAGGTGGCAGGTAACTATCTTTGCATCGGGGTTGCCAAGGTATTCTATTGCCTTGCCGGAAACGTAACGGTGGGAAGTACCGTGGAAGCCGTAACGGCGAATATGGTGCTTCTGTGCTACGTCGTAATCGATAGGATAGGTGTAAGCTTCGGCAGGCATGGTCTGGTGGAAGGCGGTATCGATAACCAAAACCTGAGGAGTGCCGGGCATAGCCTCGATACAGCCGTAAATACCCAAAAGATGGGGGCCGGTGTGCAAGGGAGCCAAGGAACGGCATTTTTCAAGGTCGGCAATAACGTTATCGTCAACCAAAACGCTCTTAATAAGCCAAGGACCGCCGTGCACTATGCGGTGGCCTACTGCCGAAATTTCGGACATATCGTTAATACAGCCGTATTCTTTGCTGGTAAGAGTTTCTATAAGAACGTTAACCGCCTGAGCGTGGGTGGGCATAGGAATTTCTTTTTTAATTTCCTTGCCTGCGGCCTCGTGCTTAAGCACGCCGTCAACGCCAATACGGTCGCAGTTACCTTTTGCAAGCACCTCTTGGGTGTCCATATCGAAAAGCTGATATTTAAGGCTGGAGCTGCCTGCGTTTACAACAAGAATTTTCATATAATTCTCCTTACTTGACAATTCGTATTTTTTACATTATACTACCTTTATCAGTTAATTGCAAGGGATTTTTAACACAGAAATGAACGAAAAACAATATGTTTCGGTTATATGTGAATACAATCCGTTCCACCACGGCCATTTATATCAGCTTAAACAGCTAAAAGCCCAATTTTCGGGGGTTGTCTGCATTCTAAGCGGCAACGTCGTTCAGCGGGGCTCTGTTGCCGTTGCCGATAAATACGTCCGCGCAAGGGCGGCGCTTAACAGCGGCGCCGATTTGGTGTTAGAGCTTCCTCTGCCTTGGTGCTGTGCCTCGGCAAAGGATTTTGCCGCCGCAGGGGTGCATATCGCCAAAGCGGTGGGGAGCCATTACCTTGCTTTTGGTGCAGAGGATAGCTTGGAAAGCATTTTAAAGCTTCAAGCCCTTACCTCTTCGGCAGAGTTCGATACAAGCATAAAAAATCACCTTGCCCAAAACAAAAATTCATCCTACCCCGCGGCAATAAAGGCGGTTGTAAGCCAATATCTCGGCGATGAATTTGCAAGCATTATCGATAAACCCAACAATATTCTCGCCATAGAATATATTAACGCCCTAAAAAACAGCAACCTAAAGCCCTTTGCGGTAAAAAGAGATATGCAATACCTTTCTTCCTCTGCCATAAGGGCAACGGGGAACGAAGCCGATATTTTAAACCTGCTTCCGCCCCAATCGAAAGCCGTTTTCGGCAAAGAGCAGGGCAAGGATTTTTGCAGAAGCTCTGCCCGCTTGGATAGCTTTTTCGTGGGAACGCTGCGGCGTATGGCGGCAACGGGCATTTGCCCCGAAAACGCCTATTCCACCCCCGCAGATTTGGCAAACAAAATTTTTGCCGCGGCGCAAAAATACAGCACCGTTGACCAAATTATTGTTGCCTGCACCGATAAAATATATACCCAAGCGCGGGTTCGCCGCGGTATAAATTCCTTGGTGTTCGGCATAACCACCCAAGCCCTGCAAAGCCCGCCGCCCTATACAAGCGTGCTTGCCGCAAACAGCGTGGGCAGGGAAATATTGCGTAACGCAAAAAAACAAACCGATATAGATATTATAACCAAGCCCGTTCATGCCCAAAGCTGTAACGAAGCCACCCAAAAGGCTTTTAATTTTGCAAAGGGCATCGAGGATATTACAGCACTTTCCGCCCCCGCCCCCGCACCTGCCGATGCAGGTAAAACTCCGTATATAATAGGGGATTAACTTTATGGAACATCATCTTTTTATCCTTAACCCTGCCGCCGGCAGAAGGGATATAACCGAAAAGCTAAAGGCAAAAATCGAAAAGCTTAATCTGCAAAACTGCAAAATCTTTATAACCGATTGCAAGGGCGCCGCCGAGCGCGAGGCAGAAAGGTTCCTGCGCAAAATCCGCAAGGGCTTTACCCGCGTTTATGCCTGTGGCGGCGACGGCACCGTTTCCGAGGTTGCCAACGGCATTTATAGGTCGGGCAACACCGATTGCGCCTTGGGCGTGGTTCCCGTTGGGTCGGGTAACGATTTTGTAAAGTCTTTCGATATCCCCGCCGAGGATTTCAGAAATCTTAAATCCCAAACCGCAGGCGAAACTGTGGAAATAGACGTTCTTCGCGCCCGCGACAGCGAGGGCAACGACCGCATAAGCCTAAATATTATCTCTGCGGGGTTCGATGCCGCGGTGGCAAAGGGGCAGGCAAAGTTTAAAAAACTGCCCTTTGTAAGCGGAAGCGCCGCATATAAGCTTTCCTTGGCAAAAACCTTGTTCACGGGAATAAAGAACTATTTTACCGTTCTTGCAGACGGCGAACGGTTCGGCAAAGCAGGGGACGGCCCCTATCTGTTTGCCATCGCCGCCAACGGCAGATATTACGGTGGCGGCTTTAAGGCAAGCCCATTTTCCAGCCTTAACGACGGCTTGCTTGATTTAATCCGTATCGATACCATTTCCCGCATTAGGTTTTTAACTATCGTGGGCAAGTTCCGCAAAGGGGAATATATTCACGAATACGGCGATATCGTAAATTACACCCAATGT
>JAFYOG010000174.1 GCA_017560285.1 Clostridia bacterium | reverse complement strand
GGAATAGCCATCGGTACAATCGCCTTTTCTAAATTATTATTGCGTTTTATAAATAAATCACCGCAAAAAGCATATATGTTTGTTTTGGGATTTGTAGTCTATTCTATATTTGATATGATTTTTTGAAACAAAATGTTAACACCCTGTTAATAAATGCCGTGTTAAAAAATGTTAATATAAGATATAAATTTTTTGGAGTATAAATATGATTTCTAAAAACCTATCTAATATATTAGATTCCCTTGGTTTTACTTCGTCGAATAATAGTTCGCCCAAGGATTCTAATATGTATTCTGTTTATAACGGATATTTAACCACCGTTAGCTGTAACTCTAACAAAGTTTTCGTATACTTTAATTTTCGATTTATCGAAAGCGACGAAAACAATCTGAAGAAATACAATATTTCTAATTCTGTTTCTTCAATGATGAATAAGTACGATATTTCCGATTATTCTATCACATCTACCGGTTTACGTATTACCTCGGCGTGCAACGACGAAAGCATTGCAGAGCTTTTAGACGAGTGCACTTCCCTTCTTTTAGGGCATAATGTTCGCGGTGCCGAATATTGCTCGGAATGCGGCAATAAATTTGGTAGCAGAAACCCCAAAAAGGTAACGATAAATTCCGAAAATTACATTATGTGCGAGCATTGCGCTGTAATGGCGATTGAAGATTCCAAAAAAATCGACAATGAGCCTGTTAATGAAGATAGCAAAGGCAAAGCAAAAGGCGTAATTTTCTCTGTTTTGGGCGGAATTATAGGTTTTTTCCTATACGTGCTTGCTTATACGGTGATTATCCCTTGGATAAAGGAGCTTAAATTAGGCGACGTTCGTTACATCTTCTGTGCATTGGGTTGCGTTGTTGCTGTTTTAGCTTATTTTGGGTATAGAATCTTTTGCAAAAAGATAGATACGACAGCTTACGTTACAATTAGTATAAGCAGTTTGATTTTTGCCGCTTTGGGGCAATTAATCGGCTCGGTATTAGGTTTTATTGCAGAGGGCGGATATAGATTTTCGTCGTTGTTGAATAAGCATTTTTGGCTTGTTCATTTAAGAAACACTATTCCCGAGGAATCGGCAGGCGAATTTATAAATCGTTCTGCGGAATTTTACAAGCTGTTTGGCATAAGTATGCTTTTTGCAGCAATAGGCACGGCTATTTTTATTCTTACCTTAAAAGAAAAATCAAAGCCTAAGATTAAAGAAATAAATATCGAAACACTAAAGCTTTCATAAAAAAAGGCGGGATGTATCCCGCCTTTTTATTTAGCTCATTTCCCTTTTCATTTTATCTAACGCTGTTTTCTCAAGTCTGCTTACCTGCGCCTGCGAAATCCCTATTTCTTTAGAAACCTCTATTTGCGTTTTTCCGTTATAAAAACGCATTAAAACAATATTCTTTTCGCGCTCGTTCAATTTGTTCAATGCGTTGTTAATGGCAATGTTATTTACCCAGTTTTCGTCGTTGGAATTCTCGTCTTTAATCTGGTCAAGCACGTAAAGCGAATCGCCGTTATCCGAATATATCGGGTCGTATAGCGATATAGGGTCTAAAACGGCATCCATAGCGCGGGAAACCTTATAGGGGTCCTCTCCCACCTCTTTCGCTATTTCTTCGATTGTGGGCTCTTTTGAGTGCTTAGAGGATAAATGTTCTTTCGCTTTTAAAGCTTTATACGCCAAATCTCTTAACCCTCTTGGAACACGCAAGATCGAACCATCTCTAAGATATCGCCTAACCTCGCCAATAACCATGGGTACAGCATAGCTGGAAAATCGCACACCGACGTCAATTTTGAAATTATCGATTGCTTTAATAAGTCCTATACACCCGACCTGAAACAAATCATCAAGGTTTTCGTTACGATTTTTAAATGATTGAATAACACTTAAGACCAGCCTTAAATTACCGTTAATTAAAGCTTCGCGGGCAGATTCATCGCCGTTTCTTGCCTTTTGAATTAAATCGATTTTTTCGTCTTCGGTTAAAACTTTAAGTTTAGAGGTATTTATGCCGCAAATCTCAACCTTACTATACATTCTTTCACTCCGTTCTAAACAAAGTGTTCCCAAACGTAATGAAATTTAGTCACGAATAAGCAGGTTATGAATGGTTTTGTTTATGTGTAAAGAAAAGTGATAAAAAGTGCAGAAACACTTTTTATCACTTTTCTT
>JAFYOG010000173.1 GCA_017560285.1 Clostridia bacterium | reverse complement strand
TATTAAACATTACCTCTGCCGATTACAATTATACCCCTTCCCACGTTTGCTCGCCTAAGGATAACGTTTGGCACAACGATGCCGATTTCCATTGGCAGGAATGCTCCTGCGGCGAGGAAGTTAACGTTAACCTGCACGATGAGGGCGTGTGGAGAACCACAAAAGAGCCGCAAATAGGCGTTTATGGCGAAATGGAACTGCATTGCACCGTTTGCGACCGTTTGTTGGGCATCGAAATGATTCCACCTCGTCAGCCCGACCACGCTTGCGCTCCCAAGGATACCCTTTGGAACAGCAACTCTACAAGCCATTGGCAGGTATGCTCTTGCAGCGAGCTTATAAACCAAGCTCTGCACGATAACGGCATTTGGGTAACCGTAACCCAAGCCCAAATCGGCACAGAGGGCAAAAAAGAATTACGTTGCACCGTTTGCCAATACGTGCTGAAAGAAGAAACTATCCCCGCATTAGAGGATAACACCCAGCCCAAGCCCGACCCCGACCCTAACCCCAACGTTATTGTGGGCGATATAAACGGCAACGGCAAAATTGATGCAAGAGATTATTTATTGCTTAAGCGTGCATATTTCGGCACCTTTACACTTCAATGCGAGCTTGCTGTTGCAGATATAAACGGTAACGGTAAAATCGACGCAAGAGATTACCTCTTACTTAAGCGTGCATATTTCGGCACTTATACAATTAAATAAACACTTATACAATTAAATAAAAACAAGAAGATTTTGCATTCCGCAAAATCTTCTTTCCTTTTCTCTTATCTTTTCTCTCTTCACTCTTCACTAAAAAAGGCATTGCCACGTTGGCAACGCCTTTTTATATACCTATTTATCTAACCAAAACTCTAACAACGCCGTTAATAGCCTTAATATCGTTAACAACAGATTCGGTAATGTTATCGTTGCTGTCGAAAATAGAAACCGCATTATTGCCCTTTGCCTGAGAAAGCAAGGATTCGATATTTACGTTATCCTTTGCCAACGCGCCGGAAATTTGGGTAATAATGTTGGGAACGTTATCGTGAAGCACGATAATTCTGTTGCTTTCGGTTCTGGGCAACTGAATTTCGGGGTAGTTTACGCTGTTGCGGATGTTGCCGTTTTCGATGTAATCAATAAGCTGTTCCGCCGCCATAACCGCACAGTTATCTTCGCTTTCGGGGGTGGAAGCACCAAGGTGAGGAATACATACAACGTTCTTAACACCCAACAATTCTTCGCAGGGGAAATCGGTTACGTAGGAAGCAACCTTGCCGCTTTCCAATGCTTCGATAAGGTCTGCGGTGTTAGCCAAATCCCCGCGGGAAAGGTTAATAATACGAACGCCGTCCTTCATCTTTGCGATGTTTTCTTTGTTTATAATGCCCTTGGTAGAGGGGAGGGAAGGAATGTGGTAGGTTATATAATCGCTTTCGGCATAGATAGCATCATAATCGTCTGCCTTGCGGATAGCGCGGGAAAGCGCCCAAGCGTTCTTAATGGTAATATAAGGGTCGCAACCAACAACCTTCATACCGATGTTGTGTGCAGTGTTAGCAACCATACCGCCGATAGCGCCCAAGCCGATAACACCCAAGGTCTTGCCCATAATTTCGGGGCCAACAAACTGGCTCTTGCCTTTTTCTACAAGCTTTGCAACGTCGGGCTGACCCTTTAAGGAAAGCGCCCAGTTAACACCGCCAACAATGTTACGGGATGCAAGAAGCAATGCGGCAACTGCCAATTCCTTAACGCCGTTTGCGTTTGCACCGGGGGTGTTAAATACAACGATACCTTCGGCACTGCAACGGTCTATGGGAATATTGTTAACGCCTGCGCCTGCACGTGCAATAGCAAGCAATTCCTTTTCAAATTCAACCTCGTGCAATGCGGCACTGCGAACCAAAATACCTTCTGCATTGCTAACGTCTTCGGAAACGTTATAGTTATCGCCGAAAACGTCCAAGCCGATCTGGCTTATTTTATTATAAAGCTTAATGTTAGGCATTAGCCGTTCTCCTTTTCGTACTTCTTCATAAATTCAACCAAGGCTTCTACGCCTTCAACGGGCATACCGTTATAAATAGAAGCGCGCATACCGCCAACAACTCTGTGACCCTTAAGGTTAACAAAGCCTTCCTTCTTTGCGGCATCAACAAAAGCCTTGTCTTTATCTGCATCGCCGGTAACAAAGCATACGTTCATAAGCGAACGAACCTCTTTGTCTGCGGTAGCCTTAAATAGCTTGCTGTTATCAAGAAAATCGTAAAGAATGTTAGCCTTCTTAACGTTAATCTTTTCGCGTTCTTCCAAACCGCCGGTAGCAAGCAACCACTTAAATACCAAGCCTGCAACGTAAATAGAATAGCAGGGGGGAGTGTTGTACATAGAACCGTTATCTGCGGCTACTCTGTAATCCAACATAACGGGGATATCGTCTTTTTTATCGCCAAGAAGGTCTTCGCGGATAATAACAACGGTAAGACCGGAAGGACCCATATTCTTCTGCGCGCCTGCGTAAATAAGACCGTATTTAGAAACGTCGATAGGTCTGGAAAGAATACCCGAGGACATATCGGCTACCAAGGGGATATCGCCGGTTTCGGGAACGTAATCATAGCAGGTACCGAAGATGGTGTTGTTATAGCAAATGTGAACGTAATCTGCATCTGCAGAAAATTCGGTAACCTTGGGAATGTAAGCAAAGTTTCTGTCCTCAGAGGAAGCGATTTCGTTCACCTTGCCGAACTTGGCAGCTTCTTCGGCAGCCTTCTTAGAGAACTGACCGGAAACGATATAATCTGCCTTTTTGTTCTTTCTCATAAGGTTCATGGGAACAGCGGCAAACTGCTGGGTAGCACCGCCCTGAAGGAACAATACCTTATAGTTATCGGGAATGTTCATCAAGGTGCGAAGATCCTTTTCAGCCTCGTCGATAATTCCCTGATAAACGGGTGAGCGGTGGCTCATTTCCATAACGGACATACCGCTGTTTTGGTAATTTGTCATTTCTGCGGCGGCGGTTTCAAGCACCGAAAGAGGAAGCATGGAAGGGCCTGCAGAGAAATTATAAACGCGTTGCATAAAACAATCTCCTTAAAATAAAAAACATTTCCTTATTATATTGTATTAATAATAGCACTTTATTAAGTTAAAGTCAAGTGGATTTGTTAAATACTAATGAATATAGATTTAGAAAATCTGTCTATTTGTGCGTATTTTTTGTATAATATGCAAAAAACCGCCAAGGGAGCAACCCCTTGGCGGAATTTTTGTTTTAATTATGCTTTAACTTCTACGTAAACAAGGTCTTCTGCAAGAGTGAAGGAACCAAAGTACATACGCTTAAGAAGCAGATAATCGCGGGCATCGATCTTGCCGTTGTTGTTAATATCTGCAACCGCTTCGTCGCAGGTAAGTGCATAGGTGCCGAAGTAAGCACGCTTAAGCAACAAATAATCGCGGGCATCGATCTTGCCGTTTTGGTTAATATCGCCGCGAAGAACCTTTACGGTATCTTCTTCAAGAGCGGGAATCTTTTCGGTTTCAAGCACGTAACCGCAAACGGTACACTTGTATTCCTTACTGCCTTCCACGCCGATCTCGGCATCCTTAACGGTTACCCAAACGCCTTCGTGTGCGCCTGCTTCAATATGCTCGCCGCAAGAGCATTCCTTCCAGTGGCCGTCTTTATCAGACTTCCAACCGTCGTCGCCCTCGGCAGGCTTGTGCTCTGCAGGGACAATTTCGGTTTCAAGCACGTAATCACAAACGGTACAACGCAATTCGTTCTTGCCCTCTTGGTCAAGACCGGGTCTTATAACAATTACCCAAACGCCGTCATCGTGGGCGGTTTCGTAAAGATGCTCGCCACAGCCGCATTCCTTCCAGTGGTTATTAGCATCGCTAAGCCACTTATCGTTAGCGGGTGCATGGGTAGCATCGTGGGTACGGGTATCAAGCACGTAACCGCAAACGGTACAACGTAGTTCGTCGTAGCCCTCTTGGTCAACACCAACGGGTGTAACGGTAACCCAAGCGCCTTCGTCGTGGGCAGCTTCGTTCAAATGCTTACCACAACCGCATTCCTTCCAGTGGCTGTCCTCGCCGGACTTCCAATCGTCGGTAGCGGGCTCGTGGGTTGCATCGTTGGTTCTTGTATCAAGTACGTAATCACAAACAGTACAACGTAGCTCGTCGTAGCCCTCTTGGTCAACACCAACGGGGGTAACGGTAACCCAAACACCTTCGTCGTGGGCAGCTTCGTTCAAATGCTTACCGCAGCCGCATTCCTTCCAGTGGCTGTCCTCGCCGGACTTCCAATCGTCGGTAGCGGGCTCGTGTGTAGCATCGTTGGTTCTGGTATCGAGCACGTAACCGCAAACGGTACAACGTAGCTCGTCGTAGCCCTCTTGGTCAACGCCAACGGGTGTAACGGTTACCCAAGCGCCTGCATCGTGGGCGGTTTCTTCAAGATGCATTCCGCAGCCGCATTCCTTCCAGTGGCTGTCCTCTCCGGACTTCCAATCGTCGGTAGCGGGCTCGTGTGTAGCATCGTTGGTTCTGGTATCGAGCACGTAACCGCAAACGGTACAACGTAGCTCGTCGTAGCCCTCTTGGTCAACGCCAACGGG
>JAFYOG010000172.1 GCA_017560285.1 Clostridia bacterium | reverse complement strand
ATACAGATTTGTGAACAGGGTAATGTTTTTTAATTTTTGAAACACAGTTACTCTAAAAATTTAATTTAAGAAAGGATATTTTGATATGCAAAACAAAATGTCTATTAAGGCAATGATTATTGCCGGTTTACAGGTTCTTGGTTTTATTTTCTTCTTAGTTCCTACCGTTTCTGCATCTGCATTTATTTTTACCAAGGACTATTCTATAATGGACAGACTTGGTGCTTACGGTATGGGTTTCTTCTCTGTAATGACCCTTATTATCGCTCTTCTTGCTATTTCTATCCCCGTTGTTATGAACTTTGTTCCCGCTATTGCTAACAACGAAACCGTTAAGCAGTACAAGAAGGTTCTTAACATTATCGGCCTTGCAGCACCCGTGCTTGAGCTCGTTTGCTTGTTTATGGCTTGGGGCAGAATGATCGGCGACAAATACTTTATGGGTGCAAACGTTGGTTTTACCTTCTGCGGCGTAATGCTTATGCTTATTGCAGTTGCTGCTATCGTTCTTATCCTTGTTGATACCTTCAATGTAAAGATCCCCGGTGTTGATAAGGTTGTTAACAAGCTTGACGACCTTGGCGACAAGACCGACGCTGAATAATTTTAGCTGATTTTTAAAACCCTTTCACAATACACAAAAACCGCTAAGCAAAACGCTTGGCGGTTTTTTTATGCGGTTTTATTTAAGATTTGGTAAAGAAGGGCAAACACAATATTTTGTATTGATTTTTGGGTTATTATCTGTTATAATACATTTGATTGTGCATATTAATATTTGTGTAATACCTTTTTGAAGGGAGTTTACGTATTGGATAACAACCATAGCAAAAGCCCGTTAAGCGGTAAAAAGATTGCGATGTTCGTTTTGTATGCGATAATTGCGGTGTTTCTTTTTATAACCGTTTTATCCTTTAACGATATTGACGAAATTATTGCCCAACTTAAAAACGCAGATTTTAAATATATACTGTGCGCCGCAGGTACCACCTTGGTTTATTTGGCGCTGTACCCTTTATCGCTTTGTATTCTTGCAAGGGCAAAGCAATGCAGGGCAAAAAGCTCGGTTACATACTCTATTGCGATGACAGAGCATTTCTTTAACGGTATTACCCCTTTGGCAACGGGCGGTCAGCCTTTTCAGGCACACCAATTCTCCCGCGCGAAGGTAAAGCTTGCAGACTCTACGGGGCTGTTGTTGGCAAACCTGCTTATTTATATGCTGGTTACCACGGGGTTTTCGTTAACGGGCTTGTTCTTCTTTGACGAGCTGACCGCTTATATCGATAAGGGCTGGATACCGATTATTATTATCGGTTATTCCTTAAACTTTTCGGTTTTGGTTATAGAAATTATCCTTGGCACAAGCAAAACCGTTAGAAAATGGATTGTTAAATTTATTTACTGGCTTTGCAAGTTTAGAATGTTTAAAAAGCTTGAACCCAAGGCAGAGGAATTTGCGGTTTATTTAGAGCAGGTTCAGGATGCATTTAAGCTTTTAATACGCAAGAAAAAGTATTTTATAACCGCTATAATTACAAAAATCCTTTCCTTTGCGTTCCTTTATGCTTCTTCTTATTTTATTTTGCTGGCGTTGAACGTAGAGATAGAGCCTTATTTCTTCCTTGCTTTGTGCGGTACTTCTTTTGCCATTACCGGCGTTGGTTTTATACCCACCCCCGGCGGAAGCGGCGCGGTAGAGGGCTCTACTGCACAGGTGTTTAAATCCATTATTATGTGGGTTAGCGGCGGAACGGTTATTGTTTTGGATGCGGAGGCTATTGCAGGCGGCGTTATGATGATTTGGCGTTTGCTTAGCTATTATATGGTTATGCTTATTTCACTTGGTTTTTATATCGGCTTGGAAATTTATTTTAAAAAGCGCAAAAACGCCGAAATTGCCGAGGAAAACGCAGAAAATATTACAGAAGAATAAAAATATAACTGCCTCTCGAAAAAGAGAGGCAGTTGTTTTTTGTTTTATTTCTTTTTGTAAACGATTGCGGTTCTTGCGGGAAGATAGCAGAAAAAGCCGGTTCTGCCGTCGGCAATCTTTTCGGTATTATATTCGTATTCCATATCTACCCTATTGAAGCCGCCGAAGGAAGCATCGTCGGTGGTTAGCACTACCGAATAGGTACCCTGTTCGGAAACGGGGAAGAAATAGTTTTGGAAGGATTGATCGGGGTTAAAGTTAAATGCAAAGGCGTATTTGCCCTTTGTGTACATTATAACCTTATCCGATTGCTGTATCCATTGGCTTTGGGCGGGCTTAGTATACAGCCTGCCCTTCTTTAGCAATTTAAGCATTGCTTTATCAAATTCCTGCAAATAGCCGTAGCGAAGCAAGCCGTTATCTGCCAAGCTCCATTGACGGCGGCAGTAATGATAGCTCCAACCGTTGCCCTCGCGGGGGAAATCGATCCATTCGGGGTGGCCGAATTCGTTACCCATAAAGTTAAGGTAGCCCTCGCCCACTACGGTAGAGGTTATAAGCCTTATCATTTTATGCAGGGCTATGCCCCTATCGATAACCGCGTTTTGGGATTCTTTATTCATACTCCAATACATATCGGCATCGCAAAGGCGGAATATAATCGTTTTATCGCCAACCAAGGCTTGGTCGTGGGATTCGCAATAGCCTATGCTCTTTTCGCCCTTTCGGTGGCTGGTAAGCTCGTACCAAAGCATAAACATATCCCAATTTTCGTCTTTATATTCCTTTATAAACTTTATCCATAAATCGGGGATACCCATAGAAAGGCGGTAATCGAACCCTATGCCGCCATCGGGGATAGGAACGCACATACCAGGCATACCCGACATATCCTCGGCAATGGTAATTGCCTTGGGGTTGACGGTATGTATAAGCTCGTTGGCGAGCTGCAGGTAGGTTATAGCCTCGGTATCGGTGTTTGCAGAGAAATACATTCCGTAATTGGTAAAGGCACTGCCCAAGCCGTGATCGTGGTAGAGCATACTTGTTACGCCGTCAAAACGGAAGCCGTCGAAGTGGTAAATATCCATCCAATATTTTAGGTTGGATAGCAAAAAGTGCAGTACCTGATTTTTGCCGTAATTAAACAGCTTTGTATCCCATGCGGTGTGGTAGCCCCTTTCGCCTTGGTGGAAATACTGATATTCGGTACCGTCGAAGTAATTTAAGCCCTCGTTTGTGTTCTTTACCGCGTGGGAATGAACCACATCGAGCAAAACGGTTATGCCCTTTTTGTGGGCGGCGTTTATTAACGCCTTTAAATCCTTAGGGGTGCCGTAACGCGAGGAAACGCCGAAAAAGTTAGAAACCTGATAACCGAATGAGCCGTAATAGGGATGCTCCATTATTGCCATAATTTGGATAGTGTTATAGCCCAAGGCTTTTACGCGGGGAAGAACGTTCTTTGTAAATTCCGCAAAGTTACCTACCCTGCCATCCTCTTGCGCCATACCAACGTGGCATTCGTAAATATAAGGGGTGGTGGCGGGGGTGAAGCCTGCATCCTCCCAAGGGAAGGGTTCGCAGATTGCGTTATCGACCTCGGCGCACCAATTATAGGTAACGCTGTCCTGCACCACGCGGGTGGCATAGGAAGGCACGCGGCGCATAATTTCGCCGTTGCGAACGACTATCGCCTGAACCTTTTCGCCTATTTTTAAGGCATCCCTGCCCTGAAGCTTAATTTCGAAAACGCCGTTTTGCAATTTTTCCATAGGGTAGGCATAAATATCCCAATTTGCAAAATCCCCTGTAAAATACATTGCGTCTGCGGCGGGAGCCCATTCCCGATATACCCAATAATCTTCTCTTTGGTGGATGCCGTAATATTGATAGCCGTTGGAAAAATCCACAAGACTGCTTTCGCCCACAAGCTCGTATCTTTTGGCGATATAGGCATCGTACCTTTGGTTAATTGCATCTTTAAAAGGGGTTAGATAAGGGTCGATACTAAGAATTTTATAATCCATTTCAACACCTCACGGCAATAATATTTTAACCTTTTAATTATTATAAACCTATTTTATAAAATCGTCAATAGCGTTTTAGCGGTTTTGGCGGTAATGGGATATCATTTGCTTTAGCTCCTTTACCGCGCTTCCCAAGCCTCCAACGTGATCGATTATTCCGTATTTAACCGCTTCCCTGCCGTCGATAACCGTGCCTATATCGGTGGTCATATCGTCGGTGGAGGTCATTAAATTTCGCACAGTTTGGCTGCTTGCGTTGGAATTTCTTACTATAAAATCTATTATCCTTTCCTGCATTTTTGCAAGGTTTGCAAAGGTTTGGGGTACGCCGATAACAAGGCCGTTTAATCTTACGGGGTGCAAGGTCATTGTTGCGCTGGGAACGATAAAGGATTTTTTAGCCGAAACCGCCAGCGGAACACCAATAGAATGTCCGCCCCCAAGAACCAAAGAAACGGTGGGCTTTGTCATACCCGCAATAAGCTCGGCTATTGCCAAGCCAGCCTCTATATCGCCGCCGATGGTGTTTAACAGCAATAAAAGACCGTCGATTTGGTCGTTTTCCTCTACTGCCACCAAAGAGGGTATGCATTGCTCGTATTTTGTAGATTTGCTTTGGGGCGCCGCCGCAAAATGCCCTTCTATCTGACCTGCAATTACCATAGAATGTATGCAAATTCCGCCGCCCACCGTGGTTATGCTTTGGTCGGGGCGGCAATCTTCGCTTTCCTTTTCCGTAGGTTCGTATTCCTCCAAAAATTCCATAATAACGCTCCTTTTGTTTTTTGTTATTGTTTGAAATGCGGCGGTTTTTATTCGGTATAAAAAGCCTGTTTTTGCCGATAATAACAAAAAATATTTGTTTTTCGGGGGTTATTATGCAGGAAAATTTAAGGAAAATGACTGCAAAATCCTATAAAGCTATTGTAAAAAGCCTTGCCAAGGAGCAAAGCTCGGCTTGGCTTGCCGATAATTTTTACGTTATACACAAGCATTACCAAGGGGTAAAAAAGTGCAAAAAAGCCTTTGAATGCCGCAACATCTACGCACTTTTGGAAAAGTATTGCCACCAGCGGGATTATTTGGTTACCCCCAACGGGATTATTGATTATTTTTCCGCCCAAAGCAAAAATTTTTCTTTTTTAGAGCTTTCCTCGATTAAAACGCTGTTATCTGCCCTGGGCATAAACAAAATCGCCAAGCTTGTTTTAGAGGACAAGGCAGTTTTACTGCCCAACGTTATAAAGCTGCTTATTTCTTTATCCGACCCGAAATATAACGATATTGTAGGCAGGCTTTGGGCGGCAGAGCGGGTTTTGGCTAAAGCCGAGGATAATTATTTGCAGTTTGACGACGAAACCAAGGATAAATACCGAAAATCGGTAGCCGAAACGGCAAAAAAGCGCAGGATAAGCGAAACCGAGGCGGCAAAGCTTATTGCCGAGGAAGCAAAGCGAAAAAAACAGCCCTTGGGGGATTTTGTATACCGAAAAAGCAATTTATATATTTTGGCTTGGTGCCTTATTTTAGGTATTGTGTTTTTGGGGCTGACCGCATTGGGGGCTTTGGTTACGGGTTGGCTTACCGCGGTTTTGGTTGTTCCCTTTTTTGCGGCGGCAACGGCGGTGGCAGACGATTTGTGCTCGATTTTTATTACCCCCTACCGCGCGCCAAGGCTAAAAACCGCCCCCGTGCCCGACAACGCAAAAACCTTGGTGGCTGTGGCGGCGCTTATGCAGGGGGATAAATCAGACAGCCGTGTTTTTGAAAGCTTAGAACGGTTTAGATATATGAACCCCGATAAAAACGTTTATTTTTGTTTGCTTGCAGACCTGCCCGACAGCAAGGAGCAATACCGTATTGAGGATAACGGTATAATTAACAACGCCCGCAAGGAAATAGATAAGCTTAACAAGCGCCACGGCGGCGGGTTTTGTATGTTTTTTAGAGAGCGGGTATACAACAAAAGCGAAGATAAATTTGGGGGTTGGGAACGAAAGCGGGGCGCAGTATGCGAGCTTGTTTCACATATTGTAAAGGGGGACAAAACCGAATATTACGGCGGGGATTTTATAAGGGATATAAAATACCTTATTACCCTTGATACCGACACCAACCTTTCGGTAGAAAGCGTGCGGGAAATGCTTGCTGTTGCAATGCACCCCGTTAACCGCCCCGTTATAAAAAACGGCAAGGTTTGCCGCGGTTACGGTATTATTCAGCCTGCTATACGCACCGAGCTGGAATCGGCTTATAAAAGTGGGTTTTCCCGATTGATATCGGGTGCGGGCGGTGCGGATATATATGCACGGGCGGGCTTTCACCGCGGGCAGACCTTGTTTGGGTCGGGCAGCTTTTGCGGCAAGGGGTTAATTGACGTGAGCTGCTTTGCACAGCTTGTTTTGGGTAAGCTCCCCGAGGGGTTGGTATTAAGCCACGATTGTATTGAAGGCAGTATTTTGCGTACCGTCTGTGTAAGCGATATTATTCTTACCGATTCTACCCCGGGCAACACGGTTTCTTATTTCAGGCGCGCCCACCGTTGGATGCGAGGGGATTTTCAGAACCTTTACTTTTTGGGCGGCAAGCTTATTTCGCCTTTAAGCAAATGGAGGTTGGTTCTTACCGCATTTAGGCATACGACGGCTTTGTTTTCGGTTTTGGCTGTAAGCCTTGCCGCATTTTTTACGGGAACAAGCGGGCTTTGGCTGTTTTTGTTGGCTTATGCCCAGCTTTTTTTGCCCTGCGTGTTAACCTTTATACGGTTTTTTGCGGCAGGAAAGCCCTTTGCGGTTATTAGATTTTTCTCACGGGCGTATTCGGTTGCGGTTCAAACGGTTTTTAATCTGCTGTTTGAAATAGTTGCTTCGGCGCGTAAAGCCGAGCTTACTTTAAACGCATATATACGGGCAGCAGTGCGAACGGTTACCCGTAAAAAGACCTTGGAATGGACCACCGCCGCCCAGACCGAGGCTTTGGGGTCTGCCTTAGGAAAATTTGTTACCGACGGTGCTTTTTCGGTGGCGTTGGGGGTTGGGCTGTTGTTTTTTGCGATACCGCCCTTTGTAAAGCTATGCGGGTTGCTTTATTTTGTATACCCATTGGTATCGGTTATTATATCACGCAGGCTTGAAGGCGGGCTTGAATCCCGCCCTGCGCTGGGGCAACGGCAACAAAAAATGCTTGTTTCCCACGCAAAGGATATGTTTGGGTTTTATGCCGACAACGTAGGCGAAAAAACCAACTTTTTGCCGCCGGACAACCTGCAGTTTTCGCCCGTTACGGCGGTGGCAATGCGAACTTCGCCCACCAACATTGGGTTTTATTTGGTTTCGGTTTTGGCGGCGCGGGATTTGGATATTATTACCACCGAGGAAATGTATACAAGGCTTGATAAATGTCTTTCTGCCGTGGAACGGTTGGATAAATACTGCGGTAATCTTTATAATTGGTATGATATAGGCAATATGCAGGTTATAGGCGAGGAATTTGTTTCGTCGGTGGACAGCGGTAATTTTTTGGTAATGCTTTCTGCCCTGAAGGAGGGTGTTAAGGAATATATTTGCCAAAAAGAGGAGTTTGGTGAAATTTCGCTGCGGTGCAAAAGGCTTATTGACCAAACCGACCTTAGTATTCTTTACGATAAGGACCGCAGCCTTTTTAAAATAGGTGTTAAGCCCAACGCCGATAACGGCGGGATTGGGCATTACGACCTGCTTATGAGCGAATGCCGAATGACAGCCTATTTTGCGGTGGCAAGGGGGATTGCCCCCAAAAAGCATTGGCAATCTTTGGGCCGTGTTTTAACCCACAAAAAGGGGTTTTTGGGTATGCTTAGCTGGTCCGGCACTGCCTTTGAATATTTTATGCCCCAGCTGTTTTTGCCTTTGTATAAGGATTCGTTTATTTACGAAAGCATTGCCTTTGCGGCAATGATGCAAAAAAGCGAGGAAAGCCCTTGGGGTATTAGCGAAAGCGGCTTTTATTTATTCGACAGCGAAATGAATTATCAATACAAGGCCCACGGGATGCAAGCCCTTGCCCTGCGCAGAATTGGCGATAACGAGCGCGTTGTTTCGCCTTATTCTGCCTATTTATCGCTGTGCGTGCTTGGGGAAAGCGCAATAAAAAACCTTATAGCCCTTGAAAACAAGGGGATGTACGGCAGATACGGGCTTTACGAGGCGTTTGATAAAAACGGCGACAGCGGCGGGCTGTGCGTTAAAAGCTATATGGCGCACCACGTGGGTATGAGCATTATTGCGGTGCTGAACGCGGTTAGAGATAATATTTTTGTACGGCGGTTTATGGCAGATAAGCAAATGAGCTGTGCCAACGAGCTGTTGCAGGAAAAAATACCCGTAGAAGCCCATATTTTTGAAAACGACCGCAACGCAAGGATTGTATCCGGCGGGATTTTAAAGCCCGAAATTTCCACTAAAACGGTTCTGTCGCAAAGCCCTTCCGCCGCGCTTATTACCCGCGGCGATATAGGTGTAACGGTTACGAGCAACGGTCATATTGGTATGCATTGCGGTGATAAGGCTATTTGCAACACCGTGTACGAGCAGGATTCCCTGCGGTTTTCGCCCTGTGTTTTGTTTGCACGGGGCAACAAGGCATACGGCTGTGCAAGGCTTTACGGCAACGATGGGGAATTTGGGTTCGAAAAGGGCAGGACTTATGCATCGCAAATTGTTTCGGGCAAGGAGTTTTCGGGCAGTGTTCGTTACAGTATCGCAAAAAACTGCAACTGTATTAAAATAAGCACGCGGGCGGAAAGCCTTAAAAAATACAGCGTTACCCTTGCATTCCGCCCTGTTTTGGACAGCGAAAAAAGCTTTAGAAGCCACATTGCTTTTTCTAATTTGTTTTTGGAAAGCGAATACGATAAGCAAAAGCGTATTCTTTATTTCCACCGAAGAAGCAGGCTTGACGGCAAGCATATTTTAAGCATTGCGGTTGCGCCGAAGGATAAGGGAATGGGGTTTGGGTTTTTAACCGGAATGAACGGTGTTAACCACGAAATTATTTCCAGCCCCTTTGATTATGCATTTTTGGAAACCGATAATATTTGCGGGGAATGCATTAACCCCGTTTGCCTTGTTCGGAACGAAAACGCAGAGGGCGGAAGATGCTGTTTTTTGGTTACCTGCGGGGAAACCAAGCAGCAATGCGAGCGGAATATTAGAATTTGCCGTAACGATAAAGAAGAAACGGCTATAACCGACGAAAACGGCATTTTGGAAAGCCTACTGCCCGCTTTGCTGTACGGCAACGGGTACAGCGTTAAAGAGAATTTTTCCAAATGCGGAATAAACGACCTTTGGGCAAAGGGGATTTCGGGCGATTACCCGTTGGCGGCGGTGTATATGAAAACCCCTGCTATTAACCGCACAGACAGCGTTATCAGCGCGTTTTTGGCGTTGGCAAGGGCTTCGGTTAGGTGCGAGCTTATATTTATTGTAAGCGACGAGGACAAATATAACCGACCTGCGGAAAACACCGTATTCAGGCGGTGTGCCGCCCTTGGCGCAAATGCCTTTTTGGGCGTGAACGGCGGGATATTTGTTATAAAAGAAGGTGATATAAGCAATGAGCTTTTTGAAGCCTTAAAATCTGCCGCCGCGTATTTTGCGGATTTTGAAAAGCCAGAAGCCGACCAACGGTTTGAAAACGGCATTGCAAATATAGTTACCGCGCCCCAAAGCAGGCTTCCCCTTCCTTTGCCCGAAAACGGCATAAAAGCGGGCAACGGCTTTTTTATAGGCAGCGGTTATACCGTAGATAAAAGCAACAAGTTCCCTGCCCCTTATTCTTTTATTCTTACGGGATACAGGTTTTCTACGGTGCTGACCCAAAACAGCCTTGGCTACAGCTTTTTTGATAACGCCCGCGAGCGCAGGTTAGGGTCGTTCTTTGGGGATAAAGCCACCCTTGACAGCGGCGAACGTATTTTTTTAAGTATTGATGGAATTGATTATGACCTTTGTGCCGTAAGCGACAGGGTAAGGTTCGAAAAGGGCAAGGCAATTTACAGCGGCGAAATTAACGGTAACGGATTTACCGTTACGGTTACGGTACACCCGAAATATCCCGTAAAGCTTGTGCGGGTTCAGCTTACCGAAAGCGGTGTGACGGTGCTTTCGCTTAAACCCGTTATGGGAGATAAGGTTTATGCTCAAAGCGGGATTGAGGTTATTGGCTTTAACACCAAGGACAGCCATTGCATTGCATTTAGAAACAGCTTTGGAATGACATTCCCCGATGGGGTTGGCTTTGCGGGAGTGTGCGGCGGCAGAGCCGAGGCAAAGGAATGCAGGCTTTATTGCGGCGGCAGTGATAATTTGTTCTTTTACGGCGCCTGTACCACCGAAAACGCCGCGAAAGCCCTTTGCAACAAGATAAGCCTTAGGTTTTTTGAAGAAGCTATTGCCAAGGCAGAGGATTTTGCGGGGTCGCTTGTTCCGAAAATTAAAATTAACAGCGAAAGCAGGCTTACCGACGCATTATTTAACTTTTTTTTGCCCTACCAGATTTCTGCCTGCAGGTTTTATGCCCGAGGGTCGTTTTACCAAAGCGGCGGGGCTTATGGGTTTAGGGACCAGCTGCAGGATTGCTTGGGGATGATTTATTCTAACCCAAAGGCGGTGCGAACCCATATTATACGCTGTTGTGCACATCAATACGAGGAAGGCTGTGTTATGCATTGGTGGCACACCCGCAATTTCGGCGGTGTTAACCGAGGTGTGAAAACCAAATGCTCGGACGATTTGCTTTATTTGCCCATTGTTTTGGCGGATTATTTGGAAAAGACCGAGGATTTTGGCATAACCGAGGTTTTGGTGGGCTATTTGTCCTCGCCGACTTTAAAAGATAAAGCGGAACGGTACGAGCAGCCCAAGAAAAGCGGGTTGAAGGAAACGATTTATGACCACTGCGTAAGGGCTTTGGATTACGGATATAAATTAGGCAAACACGGGTTAATTCTTATGGGCAGCTGCGATTGGAACGACGCTTTTTCGTTGGTTGGCGAAAAGGGCGTTGGGGAAAGCGTTTTTAGCAGTATGCTTTATATTATTGCGGCAAAGAGCTTTATTACCCTTTGCCGTAATAAAAAGGATATTGATTTTTTGACCAAGCTGGAGCAACGTATAACCGATTTGAAGAAAAATCTTGAAGCCCATTGCTTTTTTGAAGACAGATACGCCCGCGCCTTTTGCGATGACGGCAGTATTTTGGGGATAGAAGCCGCAGATGAATGCAAAATAGATATTCTTTCCCAAGCCTTTGCCGCCATGGCGGGGTTAGATGCCCAACGGGCAAAAATCGGTTTAAAAACCGCTTACCAACGGCTTTACGACGGCAAAAACAAGATATTTAAGCTGTTTTCCCCTGCCTTTGGCGATGGCAATGCAAGGGTTGGATATATACGCGGTTACGTTTACGGCATACGCGAAAACGGCGGGCAATATACCCACGGCGCGCTGTGGGGCGCTTTGGGTTGTATTATTGCGGGAATGCACAAGGAAGCTTTGGATATTCTTGATTGCGTAAACCCTGCAACGCGGTACGAAAACCGCGCCCTTGGGAAGAAATATAAAAACGAGCCCTATGCAATATCGGCAGATATATACGGCGGGCGGTTTGCGGGGGTTGGCGGTTGGAGCTGGTATACCGGTGCCGCCGCTTGGTATTACCGCATTTTGCTGGAATACGTTTATGGCATTAGGCTTGGGGCTGACCGCAAAATTATTTCGGTTAAGCCCATAGTTCCCTTTAGCGGCGAAATTATAATAGATAATTCCCGTTTGAAAATTACCGCAAGCAGAGATTTCGGTTGCTGTAAATTAAACGGAAAGGAAATAAGCTTTCCTATTTATTTACCCCACGGGGATTGCGAGCTTGAGGTACCGTTAATATAAGAAAAAGCCGACACAACCGTGTCGGCTTTTTGCTATACGTTTTGTTTTTGAATATTATTATCCCCTACCAAAGAATAAAGGTGGGATTTTAGCTCGGATTCGTCAAAATACTTTGCGCGGATTATTAAAGTATCGCCTGCGTAGAGCTTTTTCTCGCCGTCGTTATCCATATCGGTTTGGTTTTCTTCGGCGCGGGTGATGCTTATTACCACCGAGGAATGGGGCCACATAATATCTCTGACCGATTTTCCCACAACAAAAGCGTTTTCGGCAACCCGCATTGTAAAATGGGCGATAACCGGTTGTTCCCCTTTGTTTTGGGAATGCGCCATGCTTTCTAAAGCGGTATCGTAAAAGGGTTTTTGGTTAAACAGCTCGGTTATGAAAGCAACGCCGAACACCACCAAGGTTACAAACAGGAAGTTGGTATATTGGGCGGTAAGCTCGATAAACAATACCGATGCGGTAAGGGGAGCTCTTAAGGTGCCTCCTATAAACGCGCACATTCCCAAAATTACCACTGTGGGGTAAATTTCGGCAGGCATACCTATGTGGGTCAAAAGCTTTGCCGCCATTGCCGCCGCCGCGGCGCCGATGGCAAGGGTAGGAATAAATATACCGCCGGTTACACCGCTGTCGGTTATAAACAGCATCATAATTAGCCTTACCGCGAAAACAGCGGCAAGAATTATAAAGCTTTTGTGGTTATGTATAATTTCGTCTATAGCGTGGTGGCCGCTGTATGCACCGTCGGTAAAGAAGAGCGCGATTATACCCCCAAGGGCAAAAACAAAGGCTAACTTTACGGCGGGGGTAAGGCGGTTTTTAAACCTTGCGGTAAGGCGGCCGAAATAGGTTATAGAAAAATCGAACAAGCCCACGGCAACGGCTATTATAACAGCGGTAAGCAGTAAATAGCCCATATGGGAAAACCTAAATTGAGGAAGTGTTCCCAAATTAAACAGATTGGGGCTTACGTCGGTGAAATGGCACAGCACGCGGTTTATATAGGTGGCGGATATTACCGAAGAGGAAACCGAAAGCACCAGCATGGGGGTAAACCGCTTGTGAATTTCCTCCAACGCAAAAAGTATGCCCGAAAGAGGTGCGCCCGTTGCCACGGCAAAGCCTGCGCCTGCGCCACCTGTCATAACGTAACGGTTCCACATAGAGCGTTTTTTGGGTACGCACATTTTGCCCAACGAGGTGCCCATAAGCACGGCGGGGCCTTCGCTGCCCAAGGGCAGACCGCAAACAAAGCTTAACATACTGCCAAAGAAGGTGCCCAACAGGGTTTTTAGCCAACGGAAGGACAATACTCCGCGCAAAACACCCTCGCTGCGGGGGATACCGCCACCGCGGCATTCGGGTATATGCTTATGCAGATAATACATTCCAACGCCGCACAGTCCAAGCACTGCCAAGGCTATTATAATATACAGCGGGTTTTCTTTTGCTATGCCGTATGTGTGGCGGGAAAATTCCTCTGCCAGCTTGGCGCAATACTTAAACAAAAATATAAGCGCCCCCGTTGCGGTACCGCAAAGGATGCCGTAATACATACAGGGGAATATATGAAAGAAATACTTTGTATACTTAAAATTTTTCAACGCAAAAAACCTCTAAACAGAATTTTTACATATTATATACCTTTAATTTTGGTTTGTCGATATATTTTT
>JAFYOG010000171.1 GCA_017560285.1 Clostridia bacterium | reverse complement strand
TATAGGTATAGATAAAAATAACAAATTAATCGTTACCGAGGGTATGACCCGTGCCGAGGCAGATGCGTTAAGCATTCGCGACGGCGTTTGCTTCCAAAACGGAAACGTGCTTATAACCAACGAAAACGGCAAGGTTCAGCTGCATTACAGCGACGGCAACCTTGGCGCGGCGCAAAGAACCGCTATCGGTCAGCGTGCCGACGGAACAATGCTTTTGTTGGTTACCGACGGCAGAAGCGCGGCAAGCATAGGCGCATCTAAGAACGATATTATAGATTTTATGGTATCTCAGGGCGCGGTTGTGGCAGGCATGCTGGATGGCGGTACGTCTTCGCTTATGTATTACGATAATTATATCCAACGCTACAATATCGACCCCACCACCCTTGATGAATATCAGCTAAAGGGCATAGTAAACAAATACAAGGCGTTTATACCGCCCAGATCGTTGCCTACGTTTTTTGTAGTGGCAAAGGAAGGGGAGGAATAAAATGGAAGCTAAAAAGAAAAGAAAATTCCCTTGGTTTTACGCCGTTCTTGCTTTGTTTGTAGTTGTTGGAATTTGTTTGGTTGCCTATGGGCTTTCGGTGCTAAAGCTATGGATGGCCGATTACGAGCAATCCCAGCCCAAATATGCCGCCGAAGAAATTTTTAACAGCTATTTTAAAAACCCCGATATAGCCAAGTTCATAAAAGAAACCGAATATACAATTTCTCCCGCCGAGGATTTTTCCCATTTGGAAAAATACGTTAAAGACCAAATAGGCAGCGGGGAAATAACCTACAGCAAAACCGTGGGAAGCGTAGACGGCAAGGAACAAAAATACGTTGTTTCCGCAGGCGATTATAAGTTTGCCCAATTTACGGTGGTAGACAGCGGCGAGCGTACCGAATATAATAACCCCATATACGTTTTGGGCGGTTACGAATTCTTTTACGTTACCGAAACCACGTCGGTAACGGTTACCGCACCAAGCGATGCAAAGGTTACCGTTAACGGATACGAGCTTGACGAAAGCTATATAGTTTCCACCAAGGAAACCGAAACCTGCAAGCATATGCCCTCGGTTATTATGCATAACGATAACCCCGCACAGGGCATAAAATATTCCACCTACGTTATCGACGGCTTGCTTTACCCCACCGAAAACATTAAGGTTACCGATAAATACGGCGCCGATTGCCAGGTTAAAAAGCTATCCGACGGCAGTTTTTCGGCGGATATAAATTATAATACCGAAACAGAAAAATTGCATTCCGAAAAGGCGTTGGCTTTTGCAAAGGGCTATGCCCAATATGCACAGGGTTGCGGCAAGTTTGGCGATTTTTCTTCAACAATCGATAAAGAAAGCTCGATTTACACCAAAATCCGCACAATGGCAACCCATTTCGTTCATCCCCACGATAGCTGTGAATTTACCGACGAACGCCTTACCCAATGGTACGAATATTCCGACGACGTGTTCTCTTGCCGTGTTTCGTTTACTTGGCACGCATATAAGAAAAACGCGCCCGAGGCTTACGAATATATCGATATGACCTTATATTTCCATAAGGTTAACGGCGAATACGTGCTGTATTATATGATAACCAACAGCGC
>JAFYOG010000170.1 GCA_017560285.1 Clostridia bacterium | reverse complement strand
TACGGAATAGCAATAATTGTTGCGGTTATAGCCGTCGGCATTGGATTTACTGCCGTCGGCAAGACGGTAATTATCGTCTACAAACAAAGGGTTAAGCTGGTCGGAAGGTCTGCCCGCCGCGCTGTCCCAAGCATAATAGTTGGGTGCGGGGTTGGTGGTGTATTTAAGGTTACGGGAATAAACAAGCTCGGCATCGCCCTTAACGGTTATAAGATAATTTAAATGCTTGGCGATAACAGCCATTTTTTCCACGTCGGTTTCTGCTTCGCCCAATGCGATGTAATAATCAATCTCCTCTAAAACCCGTTCTGCATAATCCGAACGAGTTATAGCCTTTGCGGCGGTAACTGCCTGCTCTGCCGCAGAGGTATAGGTTAAGGTAACGGTTTTTGTAGAAAACGTGGTGGTAACGGGTTCGGTAACCGCGGTATAGCCCAAAATTTCGGGGGCTACAATCCTTATATCCGCGCCGATTGCGCCAACGCGGGTATAGCTTCCTATTTTTTTGCCGCCCTCGGTAACGCATTCAACGGTAAGGGTAGCTTTGTTTTGGTTGTTGTAAACCGCATTAAGGTATGCGGAAATATGGTCGGCATAAATTTGTCTGCCTGCGGCGTTTTGGTGAATGCCGTCGTAGATATAAGAGCTGCTTACATAGCCGTTTTGCTTAAAAACGGTATACATATCTACCAAGCCGATGTCGTTTATCTCGGCAAGCTCACGAAGTACGTCGCAATATGCCACGTGGTCGCCGCGGCTGTAATCGCCGCGCTCGCCGTTAACGGGGTTGGGGGTCATTAAAACAACCTGACAGTTAATTGCCTTTAACGCGTTGATAAAGTTTTGAATATTTCTGCGGTAGGTGGTTATGGGCTTATAGTTATTGCCGTTTGCATCCTTTGCCGCATCGTTCATACCAAAGCAAATAAAAACGATGTCGGGGGATTTATCTAAAACGTCGGTCTGAAAGCGCAATCTTGCCTGATAAGTGCTGTCGCCGCCAACGCCCGCGTTTATAATTACGGAATTGGGGAATGCAGATTGAACTCTGTCGGAATATCTGTCGGTGCCGCCATTGGGGAAAGCGGTTAAGCTGTCGCCGAAGAAAAGTATTTTTTTACCGTCCAAGGGCGAAGCGGCGGAAACTGCGGCGGGCATTAAGCCAAACAGCATTATGCACACCAGCAAAAGCGATGTAATGCGCGCAAACTTTTTCATAAAAAATCTCCTTTGCAAAAACTTCTTGTGCTTATTATATCACGGAATATTTGAACTTTCAAGCAAAAAATAAAAAGGAGCGTAACGCTCCTTTTTGCTATGCTTATTTTGCGAAATCTTTAAACAGGGTTTTATCCAAGGTGAAGAAATACCGCTTTATAAGCAGATAATCTCTTGCATCTATACCCCCGCTGCCGTTTACGTCTGCGGCGGCGGCGCACGCCTTGTTTTTAAAATTATAGGTGCCGAAATAAGCCCTGCGGGCGGCGATATAATCGCCAACATCCAGCCTGCCGTTACCGTTGCAATCCCCTGCAAGGCAAACGGTGGCGGTATCGTAGGTTTTGCCGTCGATAACCAGCGAAACCGTGGTGCCGCTACCGATATATTCGGTGGAAGACACCGCGTTGCCTGCGGAATTTTTTATAACAAGGCTTTGCTTATCGAAATTATCGGCAAAGCTTTCTAAATTAAATTTCCAACCGATAGCTTTAAGGTAACCGTTGCTGTCAAGCTTAAAGGTGCTGCCCGATGGCTTTATGGTAAGGGCGCTGTAATATACGGTATATTCCAAATATACCCAGCCGGTTTTGCCGTTATAGGTGGTTTTGCCCCAATAGCCGTCTACCTCGGTAACCTCTATAATGGTTTTATCGGGTATAACGCCGTAAATTTCGGCGCTTGTGTTGGGGGATGCTCTGTGCCGCAAGCCGTTATCGGAATTAATGCGGTAATGGCCAACGGCTTTGGGTGTTTCCACCACCGAATAGCCGGGGTATTCGTTAGGCATATTTACGTAAAGAATGCCTGCCGATGCGTAGGATGCAAATTCCTCCCAAGTATAGCGCTTTGTGGAAACCACGCAGGATGCGCTGGCAACGCCGTCGCCGCCGCTGTTGCCGTGGTATACCACCAAGAAATCGTCGTCTACGGTAAGGATAGAAACCGAATGCCCTCTCGTTAAGCGAACGTGGGCGCCGGGGGCGGCTTTTTTAAGCAAGGCTCTTGCGTTTGCCGCCGACATTTGGTTTGCGGAAAGGGACCCCACGCTGTGGTATTTATGGGAATTGCTTACTTGGTCGATAAACCCAAAGCATTTGTAAAACACCAAGCGGGAAAAGCCAAAGCACTGCACCGCCATAAGGTCTATTTCGCAATTATTGGGGTTGCCCGTGGGGTAATAGCGCATACAGTTACAGTTGCTTGGGTTGGCAATGCAATCCACCGAATAATGGCAGGTGCAAGCCGTGCCGTTTTTGCTAAAAAAGGTACCGGGCATATGCTCTGCCAAGGGCAGGGTTGTGTTGCCTACCTTTACGTATGGGCCGGTATAATCGTTTGCGGCAGAAGCCGGAACCGATACCGAGCCTAAACAGCAGGTTGTAAGCAATATAAAGGATATAAGGCATATAAAAAAGCGTTTAAGCATAAAAATTCCTCCAACCCTTACATTTTAACATAAATTCCGACAAATTTCAACAGCATATAAAAATAAAAGCCCCGAGCTTTCGTCGGGGCAAAAATTATTTTGTATATTCCGCAATAATTCTGGAAACCGCATATTCCAAAAATTCCCAATCTATATCCTTTATTACGCAATGTGTTCTGCTTTCGGCAATGGGCAGGGTTAGGCAAAGGTTAATGCCATCGGCGGTTTCGAAGCTTTTTAAATCCCATAAATTGCCGTGGGCAAGCAACGTAAGATACCGCAAAATACAGCCCTTTTCGTCGGCGCGTGCCGAAACACCGTTAGCCGTCTTTGCAAAAAAGCCAAGGCTTACAAGCCCTTCTTTTTCGGAAAGGGTAATATCAACGCAGGTTGAAAGGGTGGTTAAATAAACACCGCAATACACGGCAAGGGTGATAAAATCCTTATCGCTTCCCTTTACCTTAAAATCGCCGTCCTTTGGGAACACAAAATTAAATTTTTGGGGCATTTCTTGGCAAAGCCTGCTTTCTATACGAAGCAGAATTTCCCTAATATCGAACAAGCCTATACGGCGGGGCTTTATATGCTTGTTAATGGATTCTAAAATAAGCGAATGCTCGTTACCCAAAAGCAC
>JAFYOG010000169.1 GCA_017560285.1 Clostridia bacterium | reverse complement strand
TATATTTATTTGTTAATGCCACAAGCGGCTATCGTGCTGTTCTGTATGTTTATGTTTTCGCTTTTGTATTATATAGGTATCTACTGTGCTTATCCCGTATTCAAAAAATACGTTGTAGACCCTTATTATAACGAGCACCCCGAAGAACGCCCCGATGACCCTTGGGCTTCTAACGACAAGGTATTTGTAGACAGAGAATAAAATAAAAAAGAAGTCTTGGTAAAGACTTCTTTTTTATCGTCCGGTATGGTAGGGGATGTATAATTTAAACATCCCTTGCTCTATTATCAATTGTATAAAATAATACTTTTTATGTCATATTTGCAGACGGCACAATGTGCAACGCATTATTTCCACGCACCGCGTGGAAATAATTACCGTTGAGCATTCAGCCGTTTTTTTGTTTTCAGCTGTGGCGGTGAAAAATCAATTATCACCCTGAGCCTTGCCCCCTTGAGGGGCGGGGGGGTGAACCCTGCACCGCAGTGCGCCAAAGGTAGATTGGCGCAAGGAACTTTCTGCGGATTATCCGCAGAAAGAGCCAAAGCGAGGGGAACGGCGGCGGGCTGCGTCTTCTGTGTGGAGCGCATAGCGCGGAACACATAGCAACCGCCGACGAACCCCGAGCGGCTGCCCCTACAACCCCCGAGGGTAGGGGGCGGAGCTGCACCCCGTAGGGGTGTGCGCAGCCTGCCGACCGAGGGGGCTCCCCACGGAGTGGGGCGGGGGGGCTACAATGGAATACAAAGCACCGCAGTGCTTTGTTTCCGTTCGTCCCCGAACCGCAGGAGCGTAGCTGCGGCAAACAAAACACCGTAGGGTGTTTTGGCTTGCCCTGCGTAGCTTGCGCGGTGAGGTTCTTCTTCCTTTTTCGGAAAGCCGAAAAGAGGAAAATCTTGTGGGGGTAACTACGACACCCCCACAAGTGTTCAATGTTCAATGTTCAATTTGAAAGGAGTTTTTGTTAGCAAATGGGTACTCAAAAAACATCTAACGAAACCAAAAGAACGCGCAATTTTGCTTGCGTTGTCTATCCCGAAAGTGCTGTCGAGAATTGGCAGGAAATTCTCGCAGAGCAGTTCGTTCCTGCTTTTATAAGCCCTATACACAATTTAGACGTAAACCCTACGGGCGAGGTAAAAAAAGAACATTATCACGTTATGATAATGTTCGACAGTGTGAAAACAGCCGAGCAGGCAAAGCAGATTTTTGACAAAATCGGCGGTGTTGGCTGCGAGGTTGTTCAATCACTGCGAGGATATGCAAGATATCTTTGTCACCTTGATAACCCCGAAAAATTTCAGTATGCGCGGGAAAACGTGCGTTGCTTATGTGGTGCAGATTATATTGCGACAATCGGTCTTGTGACCGATAAATATGTCGCAATAGGCGAAATGATGGAGTTTTGCGACCTGCACGACATAACCGCATACAGCACGTTGATGCGCTATTGCAGGGCGGAACGTCCTGATTGGTTCAGAGTGTTGTGCGATAACGGCACAATGGTTATGAAAGAATACCTTAAGAGCAGAGTTTGGGAACTTGACAAAATAGTTAACAGTTTAGGAAAGTTAACTGCGAATGAGCAAAAGTGAGTATTTACCGCCCGAATGTTGGCGAGGTATGTACCGAGTTATGCAGAGGGCGAACGTAAATGCGATGCGTGTTTCGTTAGAAACGGGTATGCGCATTGACGACGTGCTGAGCTTGCAGACGGCTGTGCTGTTTGCAAGCTCAAAGGGGAAAAAGAAAATATCGTACGTTGCGAAAAAGACCGGTAAGGCGGGTACCGCCGAAATATCAACCGACCTTTGGCGCGAGCTTCGCGCGGGGGCGGGTGATATTTGGTTGTTCCCCGGGAAGAACCCCGAAAAACACCGAACGCGCCAAGCGGTGTATAATGACGTGAAGAAAGCCGCAAGGCTTTTGGGCTTAGAGGGGCAAATTTCGCCCCACAGCGCAAGAAAGACCTTTGCTGTGGAATTGCGTAAGCAATCGGGGATAAATGCCGTACAAAAGGCATTACAGCACGCAGACAGAGAAACAACCAAGCTGTATGCCTTTGCCGACGTTGCGGAACGGAGCGCCGCACCGTCGGCAACAGTCGAGGAAATTGCATCAGCTGTCTGCGAAAAAATAGAACAAATGTTCGTAAAATACGGTGTTTTTGAACGAAAATTGCCATAAATGCGCAAAAAAAGAGCAGAATGTTTGACATTCTGCTCTTTTTCGTGTAATGTTAAGCACAGACAAAAAATAGCGGTAAGCCAATCTGTGCAAATCATCACCCGTCGCCTTGCGTTTAGTATAGCAGGCTCGGGGTGATTTGTCAAGCGAAAATTTGGGAACCCCTTCGCGGGCCCCCCGCTTTCCCCTTGGGGGAACGGGAAGGGGTTGTGTTTTCGTTTCCACGTTTCCCACGGCGTGGCGTAGCTGCGAGGACGTGCGATAGCACGTTGCCTGTGCGGAGCCTGCGCCGTGTTAACCCGCACCGCAGTGCATACAATGCACGCGCTGGCAGCGGAGCCGCCGCGCATGTGCCACAAGTTGCACTTGTGTAACTTGGCTCTGAAATCCGTTTGCGAATTGCATAAAAAGTCGAAGTATTTTATAAGTTTTTAGCGGTATTTGCGCTGCATTTTTTGGCGAAAAAATGCAGTACACTTGGCGCAACCGCAAAAACGGTCAATTGCACAATGGGGAAGCACAAAGTGCTTACACATTGTCAATTGTATAAAATAAAAATTTTATGCTATAAAGGGAAGCGATTATGTAATAATATAGCTATATTTAGAAATCGCACGGTGTTGATATCCCGACATCGGATTTTGGGATATGCTCTGTTATTGGTAATATTCCGCCGTAATCGTACATAGGTTTACTGGATAACGAAAACGCATCGATATTATAATTGGCACAAAAATCACGCACGTCGTTACCGTATGTATATTGATTTAAATCGCCTGTAAAACCAATTAATTTATCAGATAATTTTGCTGCACAACCACCGATTAATCCGTGGCTATAGCCCTTTAAACCGATTCTGTCGCAGTCCTTTACGGTTAACACATCGTAACCGTTTTTTCTTAAGGCTCGTCCTATATAATAATCACAAGTAATAACTGCGTTATCAGTTACCGGTATACAACAGCATTTAACATAATTCTGTTCTACGTAGATTATTCTGTACTCATCATAGTCTGCATAAGCTCTGATTAAATAATCTGTGCCCATACCGCATATAAGTGCTTTTCCAAGCCTAAAATTATTAAATAAGCAATCGTATGGATATAAATCACCAAGCTCTGCTTCGGATTCAACAAATAAAGAACGCGGCAGATCTTTCGGTAAATATTTTGGATCGTTTTCGCACATCCATTGGCCCTTACGAAAGTTATTAAGCAGTATATCAGGATGATACGATAGCTCGCTTAATATGTGTGGGCTACGTCCTAATTTATAGGTTTTTATACCCATATCCTGCAATTCCTGCACGATTTCGTCGGGTAATAATGCCGATATAAACGCCTTTTTTACGTTACTTCTCGGCATATATGGGTCGCAAATCCGCTCCATTTTAACCTCCTATACGCAAATATGAACAAAATGTTAACATTTGCTATTTTGCATCGATCAGTTTAAGTAAATCGTATACACCGTGTAATGGTATAATTTCTACACCACTGTATTTTTTAGCTGTAGAAACCGATCTGTAAGGTATTGCAATACGTTTAAAGCCTAATCTTACGGCTTCGTTTATACGCTGATTAGTGTTAGCAACAGACCTGCACTCCCCTGCCAAGCCTATTTCACCAAAAACTATAAGATCATCGGGCATTGGGGTGTTTTTATAAGTAGATATCATTGCCATAGCGCATGCGGCATCACAGGCGGGCTCTAAAAGACGCATTCCTGCGGCAACGTTCACGTATACGTCTTGGGTAGAAAATTTTAATCCAAGGCGTTTTTCAAGCACTGCAAGCAATAATGCGGTGCGGTTATAATCGATACCCGATGACATTCTTCTTGGCGAAGGATAAATAGTAGGCGTTACTAAGCATTGAACCTCTGCAATAATGGGTCTTGAACCCTCCATAACGCATACGGGGCAGTTTCCCGGAACACCCGTAGGACGTTGAGAAAGTAACATTTCCGAGGGCTTTTCAATTTCGATTAAACCGTCTTCGGAC
>JAFYOG010000168.1 GCA_017560285.1 Clostridia bacterium | reverse complement strand
TAATGGCAAAATCCATGAAAATAAGTGTAAATAACGGGGTAGCTGCTGGAACAGATACGGTAAACTTCATACTGCGAAAGGCAAAAGGCATTTTCCCGTTTTACATATCTGCTTGGCTAATTACTTTTATTGCTACCGTTAGCATTAAAGGAATTGGTTTTTGCGATAGTTTTACTACTTTTTTGCGTTCTTTTTATAATATAACCATGACCGAAATGTTTGGTAATTACGATATGGGTCATCGTGTTCAAGCGACGTGGTATATATCTGCAATGCTCATCGCGATGTTCGTTATATTTCCAATTAGAAAAAGGTTTACAAACGGATTCGATAAAATTATAGCACCCTTAGTTTTTTTTACATTCATCGGTATGGCTTATCAAAGCGGTTCTGGCGTTTCTGCTTTTACGGTTGGATACAAAAGTAATCTTTTTATGTATAACGGTGTTATAAGGGGATTAGCAGAGATTTCCTTGGGATGTATAAGCTATAATATTTCTAATAAAATAAAAACATATGATTACACATTTATCGGCGCAACGGCGTTAAGCCTTGTCGAGTGGTTTGGTTTTGGCTTGGTTTTTTACTATGCATCTGTAAAAACAGCCACTGATATCGATCTTGTATTACTGCCGATTTTGGCGCTAAGTATTACAATAGCGTTTTCGGGGAAAAGTATATCCGATAAGTTGTTTACCGCAAAGATCTTTTCTGTTTTGGGCACATTTAGCTTGCAAATATACTTAACACACGAGTTTGTTAAAAATTTAATTATACCATATATTCGCGATACTTTTAATTTAGAGTTGAGCATTAGTGTTAATGTATTTAAATACATATGTGTATATGTATTGCTCACGCTCGTTGCTTCCTTTATGTGCTATTTTTTAGGCAAAATGCTTATATATTTTACTAATAAATTACTACCCAAAATCAAGTCAAAAATTATTAAATCATAATAAAAATGCACTTCAAATGAAGTGCATTTTTTGTTATTTCTTGCTGTTAAGTTCTTTTTCCAACTCTCTGTTTCGTCTTTCTAAATACGCAATTCTGTTAGACATACCCGCAACCATTCTGTCGCGTTCCGCTTTGATTGTACGGATCGTTTCGGAATTTTTCTTCGCGGGGCATTCCAAAGCGTCGTTTAGCCACTTCATACCACGTTCTACCTCGGGCTTAAGCTTTTCGGCAACCTTAGTATAATCTATAGGCTCGTAAGCGCGTTTGGATTTGCATACGTCCAAGGGATTGTAGAACAATCTATCCTTTAATCCAAGAGCAGAAGCCACGGTTTCAAAACGTGTTGCACCTCTGTTTGCATTAACCAACGCTGCATAAGGCTTTTCGTAAATAATACCAAAGCAGGTGCCGTGGTGAGAGTCGGTAAGCAAATAAGAGCAGTTTTTCATATAATATATAAACTGTTCAGAGGATATTCTGGGCAATACTGTGCCAACAGTCCACTTTTCTTTCGTAACGGGCTGTTCACGCAGACCCATAAGTGCAATAATTTCCAACCCTTCCTTTTCGGCAATAGCCTTTGCCGCTTCTTGCTTTTCGGGGGTAGGGTCTAAAATATAACACAACAGGTATTTCTTATCGATAGGATCATTAATGCCTTCGCAAAGCTTATCGTAATCCTTTCTATCGCAGAAAAATACAGGGTCCATAATTTGCTCGGCATTTACACCAAAACGCTTTTTGCACACGTCAACGCCGGTTTGTTCTCTTACACTAACTGCATCAAAGCGTCTTAAATAATCGCCTGCGGTTGCAGTTACGTTTTCATCCGCAATAAAATCGCTTTGTCCAAAGGAAGTAGAGAAGGCAATTTTCTTCTTGTCCTTATCTACAAAATCAAGGAAGAAGGTATAACCAACAAGGTTAGTACTGCTGCCTGTCCACATTTGGTCAGAGCCAAGCATAAAGGAATCGCAGAAAACGTTAAACTCGTGCATTTTGTGGAATTCACGTTTGTTAGCAATTCTAAAGTGTTTAGAAAGAAAATCTACCGTGTACTTAATTTCGGGTTCCCAAGGTGTTCCGTTGGGCTTAGAAATAGGTATCATTATAACCGGCTTGTCCATATTCTGCAAAATGGTACCAAGGGCATAATAGGTAAGAGAGCTACCGTAATTAGAAGCAAACCACCAACCAACTATACCAACGTCAAAGCGCATTCCGCGGCCATACCACAATGCCTTGTGATAACCGTATTTATCCAAATGCGAGAAAAAGTACTTTCTGCAGGGATGCATTGCAGCGGGTCTGTTGAGCTGACCGTTGTATTTACGCATTTCCTCCAAGGGGACCTTTTCACACAGCTTCATTTTGGATTTTAATTTTTTAAATAACTCTTTTCCTTTTGCGGAATTAACAAGAACAAGAGAAGTACCCTTGCGGTCGTCGTATTTGGGGTTATATCTGTGTACTTGCCAACAATCAGCCAAGGTTATATCTGCAATGCGTTCCGCTTTTGCATAAACACATTGGTGGCAGTTCAATCGATTGAAAACCCCTTCCAAAAATCCTTTGTTCCAATTGCTTTCGTTCCAGGCAGATTTTTTAACTTCACCGTTTTCAAGATAAACCACGGTAGGTGTTGACCAATCGTAATGAACCTTATCTCTAAAATTCACTTTTGCAATCTTTTTACCTTCGGAAAACTCTTTAATAAAAGATTGATAAGCTTTAACCGAGTTCGAACCGTGGCATACTATATCCGCAGTATAAAGATTATCGTAATCTTTACCAAGGTATTTATACAAGCCTGCAATTTGGCAAGGGCAACCGGTATATAAAACCATTCTGCCGCTATCCAAATATTTCTTAGCCTGTTTAAAGGTTAATTCAGTATCGCTTTGTACGTATTTAGAACCGCGCAAAGGCGCCAATTCCTTTTCGTTCTCTGCCCAAACGTGGTGAACAAGCTTATAATCCTTGGTATAAGCGGCACCGCATACAGCACCTGCGTTTTTTAAAACGTATTCGGCCATAATGCTAAACATACCGCCGGAGGAGCTGTTTAATCGAACCTCGTCCGATGCCCAAACCGCATAGCTTTCGGGGGTTTCGTAGGGTTCAATAGGGTTAAGAGCAGGGCATACCGCCTGACAAGCGCCGCAATCAATGCAGTTGTCCAAAACCTTGGGGAAAATAAATCCCTCGTTATCATATTCCATTTTAATGGCAGATACTGCGCACTTGTTATAACAAGCTCCGCAACCGGTACACTTGTCTTTAGGTACAATATTTATAGTTTTATTCATTATAAAACCGCCGTTTCGTTAAACTTTGGGGATTCTTTTAGCCAATTTGCGAGATTTACCCGATAGCTTAGAGAAATATTTTCTAAGCCCGTATGTATTTGCAATATCCTTCATACTTGCAAAATGCTTTTCTTTAGATTGAACCTTTTTATCCAAAATATCAACTGCAAGGAAATCCATAGCCCATTTGGTAAATTCCAAACCGTATTTTTCAATAAAGCCTTCGCTGTGCCAATGCTTTGCGATCGCTTCAACAACCAAAAGATGAGCTTCTATTCTGCCATCAAGATTGCCGTTTTGAGTAAATTTCCACATTGCGGAATTTTCTCTGTACCAACGGTAATTATACAGTCTATCCTGCAAGAAACAGAAGTTTTCTGCATAGGGATAGAACTTAAATATAAATATTTGGTCTTCGCCTTGCTTAATATTCTCGTCGAAACGAATATTGTGCTCATCAATAATAGATTTCTTAAACGCCTGATGCCAAATAAAGGGCTTTGCGCTGGGTTCTTCAAACAATACCTTGCTTTCAAATTCCCAATAGCGGCGGGTAGGACAGGTTAAAACTGCATAATACCAAGGAATGGGCATAGGGTTACGGGGGAATATGTTCGCACTGAAAATAACAACGTCAGTAGGAGCTTCTAATTTTTCCAACCAAACTCTTTCGCAAGCGTTAGGTTCAAGATAATCGTCGGCATCCAAGAACATAATATATTCGCCCAAAGCAGCATCTAAGCCTGCGTTGCGGGCAGAGGATATACCGCCGTTTTCTTTATCGATAATTCTAAAACGGTGGTCCTTTTCTGCAAAAGCCTTTACAATTTCCAAAGAATCGTCGGTGCTGCCGTCGTTAACGCAAATAAATTCAACGTCGTTCAAGGTCTGCTCGGCGCAGCTGCCAAGGCTCATGTTTAAATATTCAGAAACGTTGTATATAGGTATAATAACCGAAATTTTAATAGGAAGTCCGTTCATTATTTTGACCTCCTTGTAAGCTTTTTAAACCCTAATTTGATAGTATAGAAGAAACCGTGCTGCTTAACACAATAGAACCCGCTAATGCATTTATCAACGAGCATAGGTGCATCCTTACCGTTAACCTTATAGCGTTCTCTGGGCTTGGTGGTAGGGAATTCGGGCGCGGGCTCGCCCTTCTTTGTCTTTGTGTAAATTTCGTGGTATAGGTCGGGGTCATCGATAATTTGGTGAACCCGTTGCCATTTGTACCATTCGAAATATTCCTTGCGCAAGGTGTCATCCTGCTGGTATTTAACAAAATCCTTGTTAAACCGCATTATAAATTCGCCTGCAAGCTGTTCGGAAAGTCTTTCGTAATTCCAACAGTATGTATCGAACTTAATTCTAACGACAATAGGCTGAAGCTTCTTTTTATCAAGAGGACGGGAATCAAGGAATCTTTCAATCTCGTCATATTCGTCGCATACGCAATAAACCTTGCCGGGGTTATTAATAGAAGATGCCTCGTTATCCTGTCTGTAATGCAAGAAGCAATCCTTCATCAATCGAACGCGCTTAGCACATACCCAAACCTTAAAATTAAAGCTTGTGTCCTGGAACGAAGCACCGGGAGTTTCGTTAAATCGAATATTGTTTTCTCTGATAAAATCTTTTCTGTAAATGGCAGACCAAATAGTAGGCTTTATGTTAAAGAATTCTACCATTTCCATCTTCGATTTAATGTCGGTAGTGGGGCAGAAAGTCTTTTTGCACACAATGTCCGAAGCGATGGGGTTGGGAATATTAACCGATTCGGGCTTGGAATAATAATAGTAAAAGCCGGATTTTACCGCGTCAAGATTATTTTCCTTGGCGCAGTTATAAAGCTTTTCGAACATATCCAAATCTGCATAGTCATCAGATTCAATAATGCCAATATATTCGCCGGTTGCCATATCAAAACCGCGGTTCATGCTTTCGCCATAACCGCCGTTGGGCTTATCGATATACTTTACACGGCTATCGTTCTGGGCATATTCCTTTATAATATCCAATGTGGAATCGGTACTGCCGTCGTTAACGCAGATAATTTCGATATCCTGCAAAGATTGATATATAACGCTGTCCAAGCATTGATGTAAATACTTTTCTACGTTATAACAAGGAATTACAACTGAAACCTTTGGTATACTCATTTCAATTACCTCTAAAATTTATATAAAAATTTATATAATAGCCTTTAAATCTTCTAGTGCCGCGGCAATAACCTTATCCATATCGTAATAACGGTATTGACCTAATCTACCGCCAAAAATAACGTTGCCTTGCTCGTCGGCAAGCCTTTTATATTCTGCATAAAGCGCGCCGTTTGCTTCGTCGTTAACGGGGTAATAGGGCTCCAATCCGGGCTTCCATTCCGCAGAATATTCGCGGCTTATAACCGTGGTGGGCTGCTTTCCAAACTCAAAGTGCTTGTGCTCTATAACTCTTGTGTAAGGCACTTCGCGCTCGGTATAGTTAACAACGGCGTTGCCTTGATAATTTTCGCAATCGATTTCCTCGGTTTCAAAATGAACGCTACGATATTGTAATGCACCAAGCTTATAACCAAAGAATTCGTCAATACAGCCGGTATACACAATGGTTTTTGCAATATCGGGCTGTTCTTTAATAAGGTCGAAATAATCGGTATTTAGCCTTACTTCGACGCCGTCAAGCATCTTTTCTACCATAGCGGTATAACCGCCAATGGGAATGCCTTGGTATCTATCGTTAAAATAGTTGTTATCGTATATAAATCTGCAGGGAAGACGCTTTATAATAAACGCAGGAAGCTCCTTGCAATCGCGGCCCCATTGCTTTTCGGTATAGCCCTTAACAAGCTTTGTATAAACGTCGGTGCCTACTAAGCTTAACGCCTGCTCCTCTAAGTTTTTGGGTTCGGTAATATTAAGCTCTGCAACCTGCTCGGCTATTTTTGCCTTTGCCTCTGCAGGTGTTTTAACACCCCACATTTTAGAGAAAGTGTTCATATTAAAGGGCAAATTATACAGCTCGTCCTTATAAACCGCAACAGGGCAGTTAATATAGTTATTAAACTCTGCAAATTGGTTTACATAATCCCAAACTTCTTTGTTACTGGTATGAAAAATATGCGCGCCGTATTTATGCACGTTAATATCTGCTACCTTTTCGGTATAGATATTACCTGCAATATGGTCGCGGCGGTCAATAACCAAGCACTTTTTACCTTGCTTGGTCAATTCGTGGGCAAAAACCGCACCGTACAATCCGGCGCCAACAATTAAATAATCATACATCCCAAACTACCTCTGTTTCAATATTTTTCGGCAAATAGTAACCTATATACATATACAGGGTAATTATATCACATATAAATGCTTATTTCAAGTGATTAAAGTGTTAAATTTACATAATAAATCATAAGTTGACAATATAATTAAAGCCGTATATAATGTTTAAAGCAATTATACTTTAGGAGCACGTATAATGAAGACCATATTGTTAACTTTAATATGCCTTTCCGTGGTGCTTTTTGCAGCTTGCGGAAACACCCAAAATATAATAAATTCCGCACCCGACGTTTCCGCAGATAACAGCGAAAGCTCTGACGTTGTTTCCGAAGATGCATCCGAAGATGTTTCGGATGAAGTATCCAACGAAGTATCCAACGACGTTAGCAACGATACTTCCGCTCCCGTTGAACATAC
>JAFYOG010000167.1 GCA_017560285.1 Clostridia bacterium | reverse complement strand
TCGCCTAAATATCTAACCGACTTTATTCTTTCTGTAACGCCCAGCTTTTCGCTTTCGCCTATAACCTTCATTTCGGCATTCAATCAATAAACCTTATTGTAGGTATCGTTGAATAAATATTCAATATATTTGCCGCGTTCAACAAAGGTTACGGGGGTTATGGTTGTGGCAATTCTAAAAATGCCGTCTTTTTCGTCCATAGAAAATTGGTTATTAATTTGACCTAATACCGTCGTTGCACCGTTTGCCGAAAGGATACCGTTGTTAAGTGCAATTCTAAGGATTTTTGTATTATTGTACGATGCGCATTCGCCTGCAACTACGTCTTCATCGTCTAAATAGTTACCGGATGCAATATAAATATTTTCCTTAGAGCAATAAATGCTTTGGCAGCTGCCAAGCAGGGCAAGGCTGGATTTGCGCTCTTTGTTAACTGCATCGTATGCGGTTATAATTGTAAATGAGCTGGAGCTGTTATCGGATATTAAAATTTCTTCGCAATCAATCGGCTCACCATCAATTTCAGGTATGAATTTAGATAAATCGTTTTCGGCTTCCAAAACGTTGTCATCAGAGTAATAAACACTGTCATAAATATAGCTGTGTTTTTGCGAAATAATATATACCGTTCCGTCTACAACTCTGCAATTTCGGTAATAGCCGCTTTGTTTAGTTTCGTCGGTTTTTACAGGATTGGATTTATCGGAAATATCATAGTACAGACAGATGGTATTGTTAGAGTAAACATTATCTGCACAAATAATTACCAAAGTATTTCCTACCAATAAAAGTGTGTTTGGGTAAATTTTATTTTTAGTACCTTTAGTACCGTTTGGAATTATAATTTCAGAAACAATATCGGTTTTTCCGTCGGTTGCCGATATAATATACACCCTGTGATTATCTTTGCTTAAATGATATATATAACGGCCGTCGTTTTTAATAACGTCCCCTTCTTGAACACCGCTAACCTGGTTGTTTGTGTCGGAATGCTCGGGAGTGTCGGTGGGTACGCCGGTGGGAGCATCTGTATCCGGTGTTACTCCTTCTGCGAAATCACCATCTTCCGCTTCATTATCGTCCAATATTAAATCGTCGCTGCTTTCCTTTAAATATTCATAAATTTCGTTATAGCTTTCTGCAAATTTAAATCCATGCTCAGAAAGCGAAAGGGTAATTTGGCTGTTGGGTAAGTTGATGTTGCTGTTACCGTTGCCATTGCCATTACCGTTGCCATTACCGTTGCCATTACCGTTGTTATTAACTTCGTTGCTTTCGGAATTATCATTAAATAGATTAATGTTGCTTAGCTTAAAAGCTGTAAATACGGTTGTGCAGGTAAGCGCAACCAATATACAAGCGATAGATACGGTTCTTAAAATGTTTCTTACGTTTCGCTTCTTTACGGGGATGTTTAAAGCCTTGTTAAGCGCATCTTCCGAAGGGGAAACCTTATCCATTGCGCTTTTGTATCTGTTTTCAAACATAAATTTCATCCTTTCTTAGCTATATGTATCTTCCAACGAAATACGCAACAGCTTTCTGCCTCTAAAAAGCAGTGATTTAACAGCCGATTCGCTTTTGCCCATAGCCTCGGATATTTCTTTTATAGGCATATTCTCATAATAATATAAATGTATTGCCGTGGAAATATCCTTTGGTAATGCCATAACAGCTTCCAAAACCTCGCTGTCGTTCATTTCGTCATAAGATTTAACGGTTTCGTCTAAGGGTACAACTCTTCGCTTCCATGCCGATGTAAAAAAGCTGTTGGTTCGGTTCACAGTGGCTCTTATAAACCAAGCTTTTTCGTGGTCTTTACTTTCGAACGCAGGTGAATATTTTACAAAGCGCAAAAACACTTCCTGCATAATATCCTCGGCGTCGTGGGTATTGCCGGTGCGTAAATATGCTATTCGATAAACCATATCGGCATTTCGTCTTAATATTTCTTCGTTTTTATCACTATTGCGCAATAGCTGATTCGACATATTATCACCGCCTTCGTAAAGTAATACCCCGTACCGTTGCAAAAGGTTGCATAAAAAAGGAAAAATTTATAAACTTAAATCGGAGTCGATATAAAACCGACTCCGATCGCATAACTATCTTCTACCTAATCTGTTTTTGCTGTTGTTTTTAATAACGGATTTTGCAAATAAAACGCCGAACACAGAAATAATGACAATTAAAGATATTGTGTATATAACAACCTGCGTTTGCGAAATATCCGATCCTTCGTCAGGTATAAAATGCGAAACGTCGTCCTGCGCCGAGCCGTCAGCAAAAGCCGCAACGGGCAGCAGGGAAACAACCAATAAACAGGAAAGTAAAAATACAAATAATTTCATATTAAAGCAAGGTTACAACGTCTTTGCCTTCTTCAAGACAAGCAAAGATATATTCACAGCACATAAGGAATCTGGGGTGGTGGAAGGGGCCTTTCCACATAGAACCCTTTTGGGAATGGGAAACGGTGCCGTCCTTGTGCAAATAACCGTACCATTCGCCGTATTCTTTATCTGCAAAATGACCGAACGCATAGAAATGAGCCTTTTCAAACCACTTCCAATACTTTTCGTCCTTGGTGATGCTGTATGCAAGAAGGGTAGCGATACAAGCTTCGTTGTGTACCCACCAAAGCTTCATATCGTGTTCAAGCTGTTCGCAGGGACGACCCTTTACGTCGGTAAAGTATATAAAGCCGCCAAATTCTTTATCCCAGCCCCATTCCAAAGAGCAGTCAAGGATCTTTAATGCATTTGCAAGCAATTCCTTATCGCCGGTGTAGATAGCTTGGTTCATAAGGAACCAACTGTTTTCCATAGAGTGGCCGGGGTTAATGGTTCTGCCTGCGGGGTTATCGATAAATTCGCCGTTGGGGCCAACAGTTTCCAAAACGCAGTTCATTTCGGGCTTGTAGTGGATATTAATGATAATATCAGCCATTTCGTTGGCAATCTTTGTGTAATATTCAGCCTTTTCGGGGTCGGCACGGCGAAGAGTCTGTGCGCTGCTGATAAGCACCATAGGATAAGAAACTGCACGTTCCTGTCTGGTGGAAGCATAGCTCTTGGGAGTGATCTTAAAGGGATCGGTGCTGCCGTCGCGGAATATAGAGAGCATCATTTCAAAGCAATCTTCAGCCTTCTTCAATGCATCCTTATCGCCGGTCATAATAGAATATTCAGCCATAGAAAGAACATAGAAGCTTTCGGTAAAGAAGTAACGACGCTTTCTTAAAGGTAAACCTTCTTTGGTAAGAGTAAAATACATTCTTCCGTCTTCGTCAGCAATGTACTTTTCAAGGAAATCCTTACCTAACTGTGCGGCTTCTTCCCATTCGGGGCGCTTGCCGTAAAGGTTACAAAGGTGCGAGAAAGTCCACAAGCATCTGCCCTGGAACCAACCGGATTTATCGGTGTTGTAGGCTTTGCCCTCTCTGTCAACGCTGGTGATATAACCGCCGTTTTCCTTGTCTAACAAATCGCTGTTCATCCAAAAGGGGATACAGTCGTTTAAAAGCTGGTTGTTGTAAAATTTGCGATAAGATGCAAAAGTTGCCTTGTCCATGAATTTATACCTTTCTTCTAAAAAATTATCACACATATTTTAATATCATTCACGCAGAATGTCAATAAAAAATGGAAAAAACAAAAGAAATATAAGAAATAATTTATTGTTATTAAAATACATAGTATTTTTCTTATTAATAAATTGACAAAGCTCACGTTGGGTGTTATAATATATTGATTATTTTGAAAGGGAAGTGCCCAATGAAAAAATTCCTATTGCTTTTAATGGCATTTGCAATGTGTTTTTCGTTGTGTTCCTGTACCGCATTGCTTAACAAAGCCAAAGAAATGGCAACCGGTACCGAAACATCTAAGCCCCCTGAAGATTTTATCGGAACGGGCGAAACAGAAAAGTACACCTACGAAGAATATAAAACTTATATAAAGCTTACCGAATATTTGGGCGAAGAAACCGAGGTAGTGTTGCCCACTGTTATCGATTCTAAACCCGTTACAACAATCGGTTCACTTTGCTTCTATGAAAAGCCCGTTACATCGGTAACTATTTCCGAAAGCATCACTACAATAGAGGGCAGTGCATTCTATTATGCAGATGCCTTAACTCAAATAGAAATACCTAATAACGTTACTTTCATAGACACACGTGCGTTTGGTTGGTGCAATGCTTTGGAAACTGTTATTTTGGGTAACGGCATCACCGAACTTCCTGATTTTTGTTTTAACCATTGCGAGGTTTTAAAAAACATAGAAATCCCCGCCAACGTTACAAAAATAGGCGTTAGAGCATTTTCTTATTGTGAACAGCTTACCGAAATGGTATTTTCCAATTCGGTTAACAGCATCGGCGAACGGGCCTTTGTGGGCTGTACCGCCTTGGAATATTTAACTATAGAAAACGAATCCGCCACATTGGGTGCGGCAATTTTCGAAGAAACTCCCAATGCTGTAATAATTGCCCCCGAGAATTCCTCTGCTTATAATTATTGTGCCGAAAACGCATTGCGTTGGAGTTCTTCAAAATCTATCGATGCTATTACTCCCGAACTTCCCGAGGTATCTACCGAAATTTCGGAAGAATCCTCCCGGCAGGAAATAGAATAACTAAGAAATAAAAGCCGAAAGGATAAAATATAATGCAACCTATTTCACTTAACGAAATTCGCAAAAAGTATCTTGAATTTTTCGAAAGCAAAGGACATCTTTGTCTTAATTCGTTCCCCCTTGTTCCTCAGGACGACGATTCTCTTTTGCTTATAAATGCAGGTATGGCGCCCTTGAAGAAATACTTTACCGGTGAACGCGTACCTCCCAGAAAGCGCGTAACCACATGCCAAAAGTGCGTTCGTACCTTAGATATCGATAACGTAGGTAAAACTGCCCGCCACGGCACCTTCTTCGAAATGTTGGGTAACTTCTCCTTTGGTGATTATTTCAAGGAAGAAGCTATTCCGTGGGCTTGGGAATTCCTTACCAAGGTAATGGGCATTCCCGAAGACCGTTTGTACCCCAGCATTTATTTGGAAGATGACGAAGCGTTTGACATTTGGGTAAAGAACGGCATTCCCGCCGAAAGAATCGTTCGCTTCGGCAAAGAAGACAACTTCTGGGAAATCGGTTCCGGTCCTTGCGGCCCTTGTTCCGAAATTTATTTCGACCGCGGTGAAAAATACGGTTGTGGCAAGCCCGATTGTAAAGTAGGTTGCGATTGCGACAGATTTATCGAGGTTTGGAATATTGTATTCACACAGTTTGACAGCGACGGCGCAGGTACATATACACGTCTTGCTAACCCCAATATCGATACCGGTATGGGCTTGGAACGTCTTGCTTGCGTAATGCAGGATGTTGGTAACCTTTTCGAGGTTGATACCAACAGAAGCATTCTTAACAAGGTTTGCGAGCTTTGCGGTAAGGAATATAAAGGCTCTGCTGCCGATATCGACGTTTCTATTCGCGTTATTACCGACCATATCAAGACCGCTACCTTCCTTATAGGAGACGGTGTAATCCCTTCCAACGAAGGCAGAGGTTATATTTTGCGCCGTGTTCTTCGCCGTGCTGCCCGCCATGGCAGATTGCTTGGCATTAAAGGCACGTTCCTTGGCGATGTATGCGATGTAGTTATCGCTAACAACTACGAAGCTTATCCCGAACTTGCAGAGCGCAAGGAATATATCAAAAAGACTATTAAAGCCGAAGAAGACCGTTTTGCACAAACCTTGGATGCAGGCTTGGCAATTTTGGAAAAAATGCTTGCAGATGCCGAAGCTAAGGGCGAAAAGGTTCTTTCCGGCGAAAACGTGTTTAAGCTATACGATACCTACGGATTCCCCATTGACTTAACCAAGGAAATAACCGAGGAAAAGGGAATTGAAGTAGACGAAGATTCTTTCCGTGCATTAATGCAGGAGCAGAAAAAACGCGCACGTGAAGCACGCGCTAATATCGATGCGGGCTGGGCAGGCGATGCTCTTGCAATGATCGATAAATCCAAGGCAACCGAATTTGTTGGATATACCGAAAACAAATGCGATGCCACGATAGAATACATCATTGCCAACGGCGAAGACGTAGGCGTTCTTGCCGGCGGCAAAGCAACTGTTATTTTAGATAAAACCTCTTTCTATGCAGAAAGCGGCGGACAAATTGGTGACAGCGGTATAATTTCTACTGCTAACGGTAAATTCCGCGTTGACGATACTCAAAAAACTCCCGAAGGTCAATACTTGCATATCGGTGAGGTTATTGAAGGCAATATCGAAAAGGGAAGTGCAACCGCAGAAATTGATGTAGCTCGTCGTAACAGCATTCGCCGTAACCACTCCTCCTTGCACCTTCTTCAGGCTGCTTTGCGTAAGGTGTTGGGCAACCATGTAGAGCAGGCAGGCTCTTACGTAACCGAATCTCGCGGTAGATTCGACTTCACCCACGGCTCTGCGCTTACTGCCGAAGAATTGGCAGAAGTAGAAATGCTTGTTAACGAACAAATTTTAGAGAACAATACCATAATTACCGATGTAATGACCCCCGATGAAGCACGTGCAAAGGGCGCTATGGCATTGTTTGGTGAAAAATACGGCGCATCCGTTCGCGTTGTTTCTATGGGCGATTTCTCTATGGAACTTTGCGGCGGTACCCACGCAAAGGCTACCGGTTCTTTAGGTCTGTTCCGTATCGTTTCCGAAT
>JAFYOG010000166.1 GCA_017560285.1 Clostridia bacterium | reverse complement strand
TTACGGCATATAATCGGGGCTGCCGGGGATGCCGCCATCCATAATTCCGCCGTCGGTTACGCCGTTTTGCACGCCGCCGAAATTGCCGTCGTAGCCGTCGTTATAGCGCTCGTCGTATGCGGTTCTGCCCTTGCCGTCTACCCAACCGCCGTGCTTTGCATCGCCGCTTCCGTCGATTTCGCCCTGTTCTTTATCGGGCAGGGAAATATCCGGCAGGGAATTAATTAAATTATCGCTTGTGCTTTGCTCGCTGTTGTGGTCGTCGGGCTTTTTATCGTCAACACAGCCTGCGGCAAAAAGCGTTAGCGCCAAGCAAAGCAAAATAAAAACTGATTTCTTCATTAAAATTCTCCTAAAATTTTTGGTTTCCGACCTTATTATTCCCGCGAAAAGGATATAAAACATTAGGAAATTTTTAACAAAAAAATAAAGACGGGGCGGGCAGAATATGTTCACTTTATCTTGACATCAAGAAAAAATAGTGATATTATTAATCTGTATGATTAGATGGGGGCATAGCCCCTTGGGACGGAGGTGCCGTATGGGCAGAGTTATATTCGTAACAGGCTTTAAGGGCGGTGTGGGAAAGACCACGGTTTCCGCGAATATTGCGGCAACGCTCCACGCCTTGGGCAACAAGGTTGCCGTTGTAGACGGCGATTTCGGTATGCGCTGTATGGATATGGTGTTGGGCTTGGAAAGCCAGACCTTGTTTGATTGCAGCGACGTTTTGGCGGACCGTTGCTCGGTAACCGCCGCGTTAACCGATATTGGGGAAAAAAGCGATTTTGCCTTTATTCCCGCGCCTATGAACCACAACGGCGATAAATACCCCAAAACCGCATATGCGGCGTTGTTTGCCGAGCTGCGGGAGGACTTTGATTATATAATTGTAGATTCCTGCGCCGAAATGACAGATTATTACCTATCCTTCGCCGCCCAAGCGGACGAGGCGGTAATAGTAACCCTGCATCAATCCACATCTGTCCGTGCCGCCGAAAAAACCGCAACGCGTCTTGCGGCAATGGGGGTAAAGGACCTTTCCTTGGTGGTTAACGGATATAGGGAAAATATGGCGCTAAAGGGCAAGCTTCCCACCATAGCCGATATTATAAACCGTTCCTCGGTACGGCTTTTGGGCGTTGTTCCCTACAGCGAAAAGCTGCAGGCATCGCAAGAGGCGGCGGAAATAGCCTTTATGGGGAACCTGCGCAAAAAGGCAACCCCCTGCGAAGGGGCGTTTTACAACATTGCATTAAGGCTTTGCGGCAACAGGGTAAAGCTGTTTGACGGCTTGGATCAGCTAAAGCGCCGCAGTGCTTACGACGGTATTATTAAAAAATAAGGGGGAAACGACTTATGAACATTGCGATTATTGCCAACGATAAGAAAAAAGAGCTTATCACCGAGTTTTGTATTGCCTATTGCGGCATACTTTCGAAGCACAATATTTGCGCTACCGGCATAACCGGAAAATATATTTCCGAAGCAACCGGACTTCCCGTTGAACGCCTTATGGCGGGCACCCACGGCGGCGGCAGCCAGATCGCCTCGAAGATAGCCTACGACGAGGTAGATTTGCTTATTATCCTGCGCGATGCCAACAACGATGCGGAATATGCAGATACAGAAATAAATATTATAAAGCTTTGCGATAAAGGTCCCGTACCCGTGGCAACCAACATTGCTACGGCAGAAGCGCTTATCCTTGCGTTGGATAGGGGCGATTTGGACTGGAGATTAAACAAATAACGGAGTAAATTTTAAATGAGCAAGATACAAAAGCCCAAGGGCACGCTGGATATTCTTCCCGCAGATATAAGCCTTTGGCAATACATAGAGCAGGCAGTTAGAGAAACTGCAAAAATTAACGGCTTTTCCGAAATAAGAATGCCTACCTTCGAATATACAGAGCTTTTCTGCCGCGGGGTGGGCGATACCACCGACGTTGTGGGTAAAGAAATGTATACCTTTACCGATAAGGACGGCAGCAGTCTTTCCCTGCGCCCCGAGGGCACCGCAGGCGTGGCAAGATCGGTTATCGAAAACGGCTTATATGCGGGCGCAATGCCTTTAAAGCTGTTTTATCTTTCTAACTTCTTCCGCCGCGAAAAGCCCCAAGCGGGCAGAAGCCGCGAATTTTGGCAGTTTGGTACCGAGCTTTACGGCTCCTCCTCCCCCGAGGCAGACGCTCAGGTTATTATGCTTGCCTACGGCTTGTTTAAAAAGCTTGGCTTAACCAAGGTTACCTTACGCATTAACTCTATCGGCTGTAAGGAATGCCGTCCCCAATATAGGGAATCCTTGCTTAACTATTTTTCGGGCTACGAAAAAGAGCTTTGCGATACCTGCCGCGAAAGATTGCAAAAGAACCCCTTGCGCGTGCTTGATTGCAAGAGCCCCGTTTGCTCGGGCATTGCTAAGGATGCTCCCAAAACCTTAGAACACCTTTGCGAAAGCTGTAACACCCACTTCGAAAAGCTAAAGGCTATTTTAGATGCCTGCGGTGTTGAATATATCGTAGACCCCTCTATCGTTCGCGGGTTGGATTATTACACCGGCACGGTTTTCGAATTTACCGTGGATTCTATCGGCGCACAAAGCACCGTTTGCGGTGGCGGCAGATACGACGGCTTGCTTTCCTCTATCGGCGGGCCCGAGCTTCCTGCGGTTGGCTTCGGTATGGGTATAACCCGTCTTATTCAGGCGTTAAAGGACGAATCTTTGGTGCCCGAATTTGATAACGGATGCGATATTTATATTGCCGCCCTTGGCGAAGCGGCGGCGTTGCCCGTGTTTATGCTTGGCCAAAAGCTGCGTGATGCAGGCATTTCTGCCGAAACCGATATTTGCGGCAGAAGCCTTAAGGCACAAATGAAATATGCCGACAAAGCCGGCGCCAGGTTTGTTTTGGTGGTTGGCGAAAACGAAATTAACCAAAACAGCGCCGAGCTTAAAAATATGCGCAACGGCGAAAAGACAACCGTAAATTTAACCGCCGATGACATTATCGGTAATATAAAGAGGTAAAAGAAATGGCAGAATTTCTTGGAAAAGACCGCCGCACCCATTATTGCGGCGAATTAAGAGAATGTAATATAGGCCAGCGCGTTTGCGTTATGGGCTGGGTTAAAAAGGCGCGGGATCTGGGCGGCTTGGTTTTTGTGGATTTAAGAGACAGAACCGGCATTGTTCAGCTTGCCTTTGACGATACGAGCGATAAAGCGGTTTTCGAAAAATCCTTGCTTTTAAAGAGCGAATTCGTTGTTGCCGCCAAGGGTATCGTGCGGGAACGTTCAAGCAAGAACCCCGAAATCCCCACCGGCAATATCGAAATTTTTGCCGATGAGATTAAAATTTTGGGCGAAAGCGAAACTCCCCCCTTTGATATTACCGACGATTGCAAAACCAACGAGGAATTGCGCCTGACCCACAGATATTTGGATTTGCGCCGTCCCGTTTTGCAAAACAACATTATCTTCCGCGCAAAGGTTGCAAAATCCGTGCGTGATTACCTTTGCGATAAGGGCTTTATCGAAATCGAAACCCCTATTCTTATAAAATCCACCCCCGAGGGCGCAAGGGACTATTTGGTTCCCTCCCGCGTGCACAAGGGCTCCTTCTATGCGTTGCCCCAATCCCCCCAGCTTTATAAACAGCTTTCTATGGTGGCAGGGTTCGATAAATATTTCCAGATAGCACGTTGCTTCCGCGACGAAGATTTGCGCGCAGACAGACAGCCCGAATTTACCCAGATAGATATGGAAATGAGCTTTGTAGATACCGACGACGTTTTGGTGTTGGTAGAAGGGCTTATTAAGCATCTGTTTAAGGATTGTATGAACGTGGATATCCCCACGCCTCTGCCCAGATACACCTTCCGCGAATGTATGGAACGCTTTGGGTCGGATAAGCCCGACCTTCGCTTCGGTATGGAAATTATAAACCTTAACGATGCGGTTGCAGGCTGTAGCTTCCCCGTGTTTGCATCGGCAATAGAAGCAGGCGGCAGTGTTCGCGCACTTAATCTTAAGGGCTATGGCGATAAGCTTTCCCGCAAGGAAATAGATAAGCTTGGCGAATACGCCAAGGGCTGCGGCGCCAAGGGCTTGGCTTGGGTTAAGAGAGGGGATACCGACAGCGGTTCCTTCCTAAAGCATATGACCGAAGAAGAATTAAACCGCATTTTCGCCGCAAGTGATTGCCAAAAGGGCGATATTTTGCTTATTCTTGCCGATAGCGATAACAACCGATTGCTTACCCAGCTTGGTCAGCTGCGCGTAGAAGCGGCAAACAGATTAAATATAGAAAGAACCGGCTTTAACTTCCTTTGGGTTGTAGAAATGCCCTTCTTCGAATACGATTACGAAAGCGGCGAATGGGTTGCAATGCACCACCCCTTCACCAGCCCCATGGACGAATGCGTGGAATATTTAGATACCGACAAGGGCAAGGTTCGCGCAAAGGCATACGACCTTGTGCTTAACGGCATCGAGCTTTCCAGCGGTTCAATACGTATTACCGACCCTGCACTTCAGGCAAAAATATTCGAGCTTTTGGGTCTTTCCAAAGAGGAAGCTATTGTTAAGTTCGGCTATTTGTTAGAGGCGTTCCGTTACGGCGCGCCCCCCCACGGCGGTATGGGTATCGGCTTGGACAGATTGGTTATGCAGATGCTTGGCGTAACCAGCCTTCGCGACGTTGTTGCATACCCCAAAATGCAAAACGCAAAAGAGCTTATGACCGATTGCCCCGCAGAAGTACCCT
>JAFYOG010000165.1 GCA_017560285.1 Clostridia bacterium | reverse complement strand
GTTGCCGTATCCAACGGTTATTGGCAAGAGCTTCCCAAAACCGATAACGTGCTTTCCTACCGTTATCAGCTCCGTACCGACGGTACAAAGCTTTACGTTGCACTTCAAGCCGATTGCGACCTTGTTGTAGGCGGCAACGGCACGGGTACAAACCTACGCTTCTGGATAAACACCAACGAAGACGCTACGGTTTACACCCATTTCTACGACCTTAACGCCGTAGGAACAGGCGCAAAGTATAACACCTCGACCACTTCCAACTCCGGCGCAAACATCCAAAACAGCAGTATGCAGGGTGTTGTAGTGGGCGAAAACGGAAAAACCAACTTCGAATTTTCCGTTAACCTATCCGAATTCAACGGCACCAACGGCTTTTACTACTACATAGCCTTCTCTAACTTTATGGGCGGCGAAAACATTTGCTTGTATTACCCACCCGTAACCGAGGGCGCTGCAAGAGCCGACAATCTCCCCTACAAAAATTGGGACCGCGTAAATCAGGGCGTTTTCGATATAGCATCTGCCAAGCTTGGCGAAGCTACCACCGCCACCGCTCCCCGTTTAACCTTTGTAAGCTACGATGTAGACCGTACCACATCTTACAAATATTGGAACGAATCCGATGCAGACCGTTTCAAGGATGACGGCATCCGTCTTATCAACGGAATAAAGAGCACTTCCGACGGCTGGAGCCCCGAATATTCCGCTTGGAAAAAGGCGGCACACCAAATTGTTGATATCGATTTCAAATTACAATCATCCGCCTACGTAGAAAAGGTGGTTGCATATGTTGCAGGCGGCACAGCGGGTATTTCTGCTCCCGAAGCAATGTCCATATCCTATTCTACCGATGGCGTAACGTATACTCCAATAGCGGCAGAGTTTAAGGTAAAACCCTTGTATCTGCACCCCGACAGCACTTCCTTCTCTCGTTATGCATATATAATCGAGCTACCCGAGGCAGTCCTCGCAACCCATATCAGAACCTCTATCACAATCTCTTGGGGCGGTATGCTCTGGATCGACGAGGTCGAAGCCTACGGCGAGCTTAATATCCATACCCACCAAGATACCGATGGCAAATGGGAAACCGACGGCACCTACCACTACCACACTTGCGGTTGTGGCACAATATTCGATAAAACCGCCCACTTCGGCGGCGAAGCTACTTGTAAAGACAAAGCAATTTGCTCCGTATGTAACAAAGAATACGGCAGTGTAGATTCCAACAATCACGTAGGCGAAACCTACGTAGAAGATGCAGTAACCGAAGATTGCGGTAACGACGGCTATACCGGCGACACCTACTGTAAGGATTGTGATACTCTTCTCGAAGAAGGGGAAACAATCCCTGCAACAGGCAACCACACAGGCGGCACAGCTACCTGTAAAGACAAGGCTGTATGTACCGTTTGTGGTCAATCTTATGGTTCTCTTAACGCAGATAACCACGTAGGCGAAACCTACGTAAAAGACTACCTCAAGGAAACCTGCGGCAACGACGGCTACACAGGTGATACTTACTGTTCCGACTGTGATACTCTCCTCGAAGAAGGGGAAACAATCCCC